>DAMDNI010000058.1:0-3437 GCA_032083825.1 Bergeyella sp.
CGGATGAATTGCTTTGATAATTTCATGGCCTGTCGTTTCAAGTTTTCTTGCTACAACAGCTTCTGCAATCATATCGGTAACGCCATCGCCAACCATATGGCAGCCAAGCCATTCACCATATTTTGCATCAAAAATAACTTTAATGAAGCCATCAACATCTCCGTTTGCAGTAGCTTTTCCGGAAGCCGAGAATGGGAATTTACCTACTTTAAGCTCGTATCCTTTTTCTTTAGCCTGCTTTTCTGTAAGACCAACCGATGCGATTTCCGGATGACAGTATGTACATCCCGGGATATTTCCGTAATCGATTTTCTCAACATGAAGTCCTTTGATTTTCTCAACACATGTAATCCCTTCTGCTGAAGCAACGTGAGCCAAAGCCTGAGTAGGAATAATATCGCCAATCGCATAATAGCCCGGAACTGAAGTTTCGTACCATTCGTTTACCAAAACTCTTCCTTTTTCTGTTTTGATGCCGACTTCTTCAAGCCCGATCCCTTCAACATTTGCAGCAATTCCTACTGCAGAAAGAAGGATATCAGCTTCTAAAGTGATATTTCCTTTTTCTGTTTTTACATTTGCTTTAACACCTTCACCTGAAGTATCTACAGATTCTACAGAAGCATTAGTCATGATTTCAATTCCTGATTTTTTCAGGGATTTTTCTACATGTTTTGAAACTTCCTCATCTTCTACAGGAACGATGTTTGGCATAAATTCTACAATTGTCACTTTAGTTCCCATTGCATTATAGAAATCTGCAAACTCCACTCCGATTGCTCCGGAACCAACCACAATCATAGATTTTGGCTGTTCAGGAAGGGAAAGAGCCTGTCTGTATCCTATTACTTTTTTACCATCCTGAGGAAGGTTCGGCAATTCTCTGGAACGTGCTCCGGTTGCAATGATGATATGACCTGCTGAATATTCTGTAGCTTTTCCTTCTGCATCTGTTACAGAGACTTTTTTCCCTGCTTTCACAGTGGCAGTTCCCATGATGACATCAATTTTATTTTTCTTCATCAGAAACTGGATTCCGCCGCTCATTTTTGAGGCAACTCCCCTGCTTCTCTGGATCACTTTAGAAAAATCAAAACCCGGATTTTCAACTTTATTTAAACCATAATCTTCTGCGTGTTTCAGATAATTGAAAACATGTGCGGATTTCAACAATGCTTTGGTCGGAATACATCCCCAGTTCAGGCAGATCCCACCAAGATTTTCTTTTTCAATAATCGCTGTTTTGAAGCCTAATTGAGAAGCTCTGATCGCTGTAACGTAACCACCGGGGCCACTTCCGATGACAATAATATCGTAGTTCATTCGATTATAAAATTTTTATGCGAATTTACGGAAAATTATTGGATGGTGCATAAGATTGACACGATCAGGAAGTTGCTTTTTGTCATGTTATTCCTGTATAGTTTTATAACTTTCCAGCAGCCTGACGAACTCTGATCGGTAGCCGTTTTCATCATTGGCAACATTTTTTTGAGCCAGTTTTATCACTTCATTAAGATCCTTGTTCCGGATATACTGGGATTTCCGAAGAATGAGGCCAAACCAGGCAACTGCCGATGAAAATCCGAAATCAGAAGAAGGATTTGAGATTGAGGCTGATGTATATTCCACTGTTTTTATGAGTTCGCGGCTATTTTCCTCATCCGGGTTTTTGTAGCGGAATTTGATGGTCGCAATTTCGTTTCCGAAATTATCTGATGTATTGTTTTGCAAATATTTCAGATCTTGTGATCCTGGCAGAAATTCTGATTTAACATTTTTAGGTATAACCTCATAAATTGCGGTAACTGTATGGCCGATTCCCAATTCTCCTGCATCTATTGCATCATTGGTAAAATCTTCGTTTCTAAGCTTTCTGTTTTCGTAGCCGATTAGCCTGTAAGATTCTACAAGATTCGGATTAAACTCAATCTGGATTTTCACATCTTTTGCAATAGTGTACATGCTTCCTACAAATTCTTTTCCTAAAAATTTGTTTGCTTCCTGAATATTATCAATATAGGCATAGTTACCGTTTCCTTTATTGGCAAGCATTTCCAGCCGATTGTCTTTGTAGTTGCCCATTCCGAACCCTAAACAGGTAAGATAAATTCCGGATTTTCTTTTTTCCTCAATTATAGACTGAAGATCAGAATTATTTGAAACGCCTACATTGAAATCTCCGTCAGTAGCAATAATGACCCTGTTGTTTCCGTCCTTTTTAAAATTTTCCTGTGCAAGCTTGTAAGCAAGTTCAATTCCTGCTCCGCCTGCTGTACTTCCGCCAGCTTCAAGATCTTCCAGAGCTTTTAAAATTTTAGTTTTTTCGGAAGCTGAAGTGGGTGGTAAAACAACTCCTGCATTTCCAGCATACGTTACCAAAGCCACTTTATCCTGGGGCCGAAGCTTATCAAGCAAAACTTTGAATGATGCCTTGAGTAAAGGCAGTTTATTGGCACTACTCATAGAACCGGAAACATCAATCAAAAAAACCAAATTGGATGGTGCCAAAAGATTTTGAGCAATGTTTTTCCCCTGCAAACCGATTTTCAATAATTTATGGCTTTTATTCCAAGGATTTTCTCCATATTCTGTATTAATGGAAAAAGGTTCGTTTTTAGATGGCTGAGGATAAGAATATTTAAAATAATTAATCATTTCCTCTATTCGTACTGCATTTTTATCAACAATCTGCCCGTTATTGATCATTCTTCTGATATTGGAATATGCAGCATTATCTACATCAATAGAAAAAGTAGAAAGCGGCTGGCTTTTGGCTAACTCAAAAGGATTTTCCTGCCATTGATCATAAGCTTCGTCATTGGTTTGGATCTGGTTTTGAATATTCGAATTTTCAAGCTCTTTCCTGAATTTATCAAATTCCTGTTTCTTTCCCTTTTTGATGTTGACAATAATGACTCCATTTGAACCTCTTGTTCCGTATAATGCTGTTGCAGAATTATCTTTTAAAACATGGATACTTTTTATCAAATCAGGATTCAGATTTTCTAAAACAGAAGAATTATTAACCAGGATTCCATCAATTACATATAAAGGCTGATTGTTGGAAGGGAAATTATTTTTCAGTTCGGAAAAAGTCAATTCTTGCCGGCCGTTATTGTTGTTCTTTTTTCTTCCATACCCTATCATTACTACTTCTTCTATTTCTTTTTCCTGCTTCAAAGATGCCAATCCTCTTATCATAATTTTGGGTGAATTCCCGGGATTTCCGTTTCCGGAAGTGATGGTAAGACCTGCAGCTTTCCCTTGTAAAGCATTTATTGTATTCACATTTGGCTGATTTACTATTGAATTTGAAGCAATAGTAGTCGTTGCATACCCCAATGTATTTGGTGCTTTTTTTATCCCCATTGCAGTTACAACAGTACCGTCAATATTATTGTTTTTCACAACAGCACTTGATTTTGTTCCTGTTG
>DAMDNI010000058.1:3447-10015 GCA_032083825.1 Bergeyella sp.
TTGATGGTGGTTGAGAAGGAGCGGTATAATCTGAGGAAGTTTCCAGCAAACGTTCGATAACCGGTGGCGTTTCAATTTGAATTTCTTTCGGAATATCTACATTTCCCAATTCAATTCTTTGTATTTTTTTTGAATCATGACTTGTTATATCATGATACGCAATGATCTCATCTTGTTTTTCTATAGGATTTTTCCTCATATTTTCACGGAATTCCTGATTCAGTTTTTCAATCTTAGCAGAATCTGAGATGCTACTTTTTTCTAATGCCTCATTATTGGTTTTTTGTACAATTTGAGGAATCGTTATCTGATCCGTTTCCTGATTGATGAAATACAAAACGCCAAAACTCAAAGCCAATCCTGCTGCAACTTCGTAAGGAAGCCATATTGGGAATATTCTTTGCTTTTTCTGATCAAGTTTTTCCTCTATATTTTCCCAGACCTTTTCAAAACCAGGAAAAGTTTTGTTTTCTTCTGCCGATTTCCCGGCTTCATTGAACATTTTATCAATATCTTGATTTTCCATTTTTTTTACTTTAGTGATTAAACATTTTGAAATTTCAGAAGTTCCTGCAATTTTTTGCGTGCAAAATTTACCTGAGATTTTGAAGTTCCTTCGGTAATAGAAAGCATTTGAGCAATCTCCTTGTGCGGATATCCTTCCACTGCAAACAAGTTGAAAATCGTACGGCATCCTTCCGGAAGAAAATTCAGCAGTGAAAGAATTTCTTTTTCCCCGGAACTATTGACTTCCTGTGCCGGAATTTCAATGGAATTTTCATCAATCGAGATGGAAAGCTGCTCTTTTTTCCGAAGCTTCTGAAGACATTCATTCACCACAATTTTTTTGGCCCATGCTTCAAAAACCTGAAAATCTCTGAGCTGTTCAATTTTTGTAAAAATAATGTAGAAAGAATCTGCTAAAGCTTCTTCTGCATCTTCATCATTTTTCAGGTAACGTTTGCAGGTGGTGAAGAATCTTCCTGCGTAATGTTCATAAAGTTTCCGCTGCGCATTACGGTCTTTATTCCTGCATCTTATGTAAATATCGTGTTCCATAGTCTGGCTTTGTAAAGAAAGATGCAGCGTTTAAAAAAAAAGTTGGAAAATTTTTGAAAAAATATGAAAAATAATCAAACTAACCGCCTCAAAGCCTCCTTAAATGAAGGAAATTGAAATTGAAATCCGTTTTTCAGTAAAGCTTCCGGATAGACATTCCGACTCTTCAGCATCAGTTCTGTTTCTGTTTTTAAGAAAATTGAGGCAATCTCCAATAGCCATACCGGGCTTGAAATCCTAAACGGAATTCTAATTTCGCTGCAAATCTGCTTCATCATATTTTCGTTTGACAAAGGATTCGGAGCCGTAATATTGATTGCTCCTTTCATCATTTCATTTTTAATAATAAAATTGACAGCTTCACAAAAATCGTCAATATGAATCCAGCTCATCAATTGATTTCCTCTTCCCTGTTTTCCGCCCAGGCCTAATTTTGAGATCTGCAGAAATTTCGGAAAAGCGCCTCCGTTTTCACCTAATACGATCGAAGCTCTCAATGCAATTTTCCTGACATTTTGATTTTTTATTTTAAAGAATTCGTTTTCCCAGCTTTTACAGATGTTCATCGAAAAATCGTCACCAATAATTCCCTTTTCTTCGGTATTCAAATGTGTTTCGGAATGGATGTAAATGGTTGCAGAACTTGCATTCAGCCATACTTTTGGAGGTTTTTGGCATCCGCCAACTGCTTTTTGCAAAATTTTTGTTGCATTGATTCGCGAATCAAAAATCTCTTTTCTATTTTTTCCGTTATATCTGCAATCTACTGATTTCCCGGCAAGATTGATGAGAACATCGCTGTTTTCCAATTCTTTATTCCAATTTCCTAAAGTTTTTGCATCCCAGTAAATTTCGTTTTGGTTTGTGGGATTTCTGGTGAGAATTTTAACTTTATTATTTTTCCCCTCAAAATATTTTTCAAGATTTCTGCCAAGAAAACCGGTTCCGGCTGCGATTATTATTTTCATTTTCGGTACATTAAAGAGTAAAACTTTTTGAAACAATATAAAGAAGAATTGACCCGAAAGTGATTCTGAAAAGCATCCACGAGATTGTTGGAAAAATCCCGACCTTTAATATTGCACATCTTCTCAAATGCTCTAAAAACATGATCAATACAATAATCCCGAAGTAAGCGAAATAAAACGTTTCTGTGAAATTGAAGAACAATGCAGGAATTAAAAGCAATGTTCCGAGCAGAGATACAGTCATCATATTTCCGAGATAATTCCATATTTTTTCTTTGAGATAAATTCCCACAAATATGCTTTGCCAAACGATCTGCATACTGCAAATAAAAAATTCTATCTTAAAATTTCCACTTAAAAAAGGAAAAAGCTTTTGATTGTACAATCCTAAAACAAATGAAGAAAAAAACAGTATAAAAATGATATAAAACAACCTATATTTCAGATTAAAATCAGGAATGCAGGCTTTCGGCGAAGAATCTCTTCCTGACGGAATAATCTGTTTTCTGTTGTAAGAAACGAATTTGTAAAGTTTTTGAAAAAACCAGTAAAGAGGCTTTACTCTCGCAATTTTCTCCAGTTTTGGAAAGGAATTTCCGATAATGGTCAGAAGACTTTCCAAACCGTAAATGACTTTGTTATTTTGGGTATCAACAAGCGCAATTTCGTTTCTAGAACGTTGAAAATCAAGCAGGTTTTTGGTCTCGGAAGTAACTTGGGAAAAAGCTTCTCTCCCGTTGCTGTCAAGCATTCCGCTTTTAACGAATCCTTTTGAGTAAAGATTGCACATCGGGCAATCGTTGTCATAAATCAAAATGTGGTTTTGTAAGGTTTTCATTTTAAGTATTTTAGGTTATAATTTTAGAAAATCTCCTCTTGTTCTCTTGTTTGTGCTGAAGAGAATGGACATATAAAGTTTAAATAAAATATTTTTCATAATACTGTAAATTTTGTATTTTCAGGAATTTTTGAAAATAAAATTGAAATAAAAAAAGGAATTGGATCCCTTTCTATTTCAACAAGTTGGTAATCTTTCCGACCAGCCAATGATCATCACTTTTAATTGCCAAATCCATAATACTAAAAACTTTTCCGGTTACATTTTCCATTTCGGTCATAAGATTTGTGAATTGTTTTGCTTCGTCCGTATTTTCTTCTACAGATTTTAGTTCAGAAATGGAATTGAGCACAGGTTCTATTTCTCTTTTCTTTCTTTCCTTTACAAGCTGTTTAAATAAAAACCACATATCTCGTTCGGCAGCAAAATATTCTTTCCGGTCACCTTTCAGCAATTCTTTTTTTACAATTCCCCATTCAATCAGGTTTCGGAGATTCATATTGGCATTTCCCCTGGAAATCTGCAAAGATTCCATCACTTCGTCAGTGGATAAAGGTTTACCCTCAGCCAAAAGCAGAGCGTGAACTTGTGCCATTGTTCTGTTGATTCCCCAATTGGTTGCCAACGTTCCCCAAGTTTGGATATATTTTTCTTTGGCTTCTGCAAGTTTCATCTTATTATTCGATTTCAATACAAATATATTTAAAGTTTTTGAATTTTCAAAATATATTGAAAATAAAATAACTTGATCAGAACTTAAATAATGAAAACTTTTTAGATTTTAGATTAAGTAATCCTGTTGCGATATTTCATAATTGGCTTTTCTATGAAATAATAAGTAAATCCTGCGACAATGAAGGATAAAATAAAAAACAATAAAAATTTCACAGAGCCTGAAAGTGTTTTAAAATAAGATAATTCAAGGAATTTATACACCAGCCAATGAACAAGATATAAGGAATAGGAAATTTTACTGATAAAAGTAATAGGTTTCAAAATAAATGAACTTCCCGACTTCAACTCTTTGAAAAAAGGGAAAAAAAATGCAATCCCAACTCCCAAAACCGAATAATAAATGGTATTAAAATAATATAAATTGGAATAATTGTTTCTGAAAATAAAATACTGATTAAAGGCTAAAACTAAAAAACCGAACAGCAAAAGCCAATATCTATTTTTAGAAATTATATCCTTAAAATATTCAAAACCAAAAGCCAAAAAAATTCCGTAAGCGATAGAATCCAACCGAAAAAAAGCAACTTTCCTGACTCCTTCATAAAATGTAAAATCATATTCTGGAAAAGCCAAAAACCTCATCAAAAGAAAAAACGAAAGAAAAATTGCAATCGCAACTCCAAATAGTTTTTTCGTTGATATTTCCGGGACATTTTTTTTAATACAAAATAAAACCAAAGGGAACAATACATAAAACCATTCTTCCACACTCAAACTCCATGAAACTCCGAAAAAGGTCGGCTGTACTTCAAAAAAATTCTGAACGAAAAAGAAATATTTCCACAACGGAACATCATGATTTTTAACAGAATCAAAATACTGGTTTCCTAACCAATAGACTAAAAGCATCAAAAAATACAGCGGCAAAGTACGGAGCCAGCGGCGAAGCAGAAACAATTTTAATTTCTCTCGGAAATCATCAGAATTAAAAACATCAATTAAGAGTTTCCCGATCAAAACTCCACTCAGGACAAAAAATAATTCTACCCCGAAAAAACCGCTCAGAAAAGACAGAAAAAAAGAATACGTTCCCGAATACACATATCCCAAAACATGGCCTGCCATCACCAGCAAAATTGCTGCTGTACGAATAATGTCGTATCCGAAAATTCGGGGTTCTTTCATATACTCAATCCTGAAAAATCAAAAATATAGAAATTTTAAAATTATTCCGAAATATCTATCGTAATTCCGTCCGTCCATTGATAATTCTGCTGATAATAATATTCAAAAACATGACTGGCTTTTCCTGTATATTTTCCTGCAAATTCGGCTTTTGCATCCAGATTCACTTTAATGTTTTTCTTAGCCGGCAAATTATACCAATACAAAACCAGGTAATTGTCAAAAATCTCATAATACGCAATTTCTTTTCTGTCAATCATTGCCTTAAGATTCTTCGGATCCATTGTTAAGCCTGCAGGGATACCAATTTTGGAGGTTATCATTCCGAAATTCACGGAAGTAGGGTTTTGAATTTCGATGTTCATCCGCACGTTATCGCCTATTTTTGCATTATTTTTTTCCAGTTCAGTTGTAAAGAAAATTTCCGGATTAGGATTCTTATCAGGAATCAGATTATTAAATTTATACGAAAGCATCACAGGATAACCACTGATCAAATCATATTTTACTTTCAGTCTATTAGTTCCTTTTTTAATGGATTTTATAATGTCTGATGAAGGTTGTATTTCCGAATCATTCAGCCAGATTTGTGGTTCTGAAGCTTTTTCGAAATCCGGTCTTATTTTATAAAATTCGGTCAGAGCTTTCAGCTTTAGTACCAAAGTCTGAGTAGATTCATAATTTCTGGAATCCGATAAATTAATCCTGTTGATAATTTTTGTCAGCAAACTTTTATCGGCATTCGGAGATTTCATCACTGCCAAAGCAAATAAAGAAAGAGCCTCTTTTTTGATGTCACTTCCTCTACCTTGCATAAAGTTGGTTTCTGCAACGATTATATTTTTATAAAATTTTTCGCTCATTCTTTTTATCAGGAAATCATAATCTTTACTGCGATTGAGCTGATAGGCAACATTCGCCAGAAGAGAAAGGATATAAAAATCATCCGAATCCTGATTGATTTGGTATAAATGTGAAAATTCTTTTTGAATCTCATCCTTCATACCCGATTCCGAAAGCGCATACAAAATATAACTTTGTTGCGACCAATAGTATTGATTTTTAACAGCATCTTCTTCTTTTTTGGAATTATTACTAAGGATAAAATTTCCTTTTCCATCTTTTCTGGATAAAATGAATCTTGCAGTTCTTTCAATAAGTGCAGGTTTTACATCCAGAACATTTTTTAGGTCATTAAATTCCATCAAACCATACGCAGTAAGCGTAATGCTTGGCGGAGAATTTCCAAATAAAGAAAAACCCTGATCTTTTGTTTCAAAAGTGAGAAGACGCTCATAACCTGTTTTAAGAAGTTCGATTGCTCTTCTGGCTTCTCTATCATCCACACTTCCTTTGTTCTGAAGATATTTAAGAATAAAATAATTCGGATAAGTAGTTGAAGAAGTCTGCTCAAAACATCCGTGAGGTTTTTCTTTCAACCTTTCCACATCATTCAGCAATTTGCTGGCCGTATTTCGGAACACTTCTATTCTGGAAGACAGACTCTCATCAAAATAATCCGGAATTTCAAAAACAACCGTAGAATCCATGGAAATGACATGCTCAAAATAATGCATGAATCCTTTCGGTTCAATATTCAATGGGAGAATCTGACGTTCCTTTTCTGTATCGGTTTCAGCAATCAGTTGTAGATTGGATTTTGAAATCTTGTTTCCTTTTATAGGTAAAATAATCCGTCCGCTTTCTTTAGGATTGAGAACAATCAGACTGTCAGTAATTCCTTTTTTGATAGTAAGCGGAAGTATCTGCCAGAAAGAGATATTTTTCCTTTCTTCGGCATTGTTGCGAAAAACAACAGAAATTTTTGCTTCGTCTCCGAAAG
>DAMDNI010000058.1:10025-14774 GCA_032083825.1 Bergeyella sp.
AAAGTACTTTTCGCACTATATGTCTTTTCTTCTCTTCCTAAAAGGCCATTATACGAAATCCCTTCTGCAATTGCCCTGAAAACTGTATTGGCATCAGAATTATAAAATTCGACTTTTGCTTTTCCGTTTTTATCAGTCTGTATAATCGGGTTCCAATAAATTGTTTCTCGAAAATCTGTCCGGTAATCTGTAACCGGAGTTTCATAAACCGGATATCTGAAAACCCTTGAATAAGAAGTGGGAATTAAATCTTCAGCATATATATCTTCGTATGCGTAATATGTATTTTTATTAAGGTCAATTTTTGTTTTGTAGTAACCAGGCGAATTACTTTTGATGATCACCACTCCATTACTTCCTCTGCTCCCGTAGATTGCGGTTGCAGAAGCATCTTTCAGAACGATTACACTTTCTATGTTATCAGAATTGATATTGAGATTAGGAAAATCAACAGGAATGCCATCAATTACAACCAAAGGCTGCTGAGAACCACTGATGGAAGAAATTCCTCTTATTATCACAGACTGAGCATTACCGGGAATTCCTGAACTTGGAGTAACTTCAATCCCTGCTACTTTCCCTTGCAGAGCGTTGGCGATATTGCTTGCTATAATCTCTTTAGTTACAACCTGAACAGAAGCAGAATTAAGAGCTTTTTTTGTAATTCCATACCCTATCGTGACCACTTCTTCTATATCTTGTGTCTTAGAGGTTGTATCTGATTTGTACCTTACATTGATTCTTTTTTTGTTCTGGTAAGAAGGCTGGTTATATGATTTTGTGTCCTGATTATCATCTTGCAAATTATCCAAAACAGGATTATAAACTACCGCTTCAAAATCTTTTCCGGATTGGTTTGATTTAATTTTTTGCGAAACCACATCAGAACTCATCTGGAATGCCAGAAGCTCTATTTTAATATTCTGCTTTTTGTTTTTCGATTTTGCAACCAATTGATATGAATTATCAGAACTAAAATTTTTAAAATAAAACCTTCCTTTTTTTGTTGTTTGTTTCAATACTTCGGGAACTCCGCTGACCAAGAAGACTTCGGCTTCGGTAGCGTTGTCTTTGTCATCCAAGATTTTTCCGTAAACAGAATTCAGTTCTTCTTTCCGATACGGGAAGACCCCCTTTTCCTGAATTTCCGGAAGAAGCTCAAAATAACGGTAACCATTAGTAAGCATTACCAAATCTAAAGCAATATCAGATTTTGGTTCCTCACTTTTAAAGTAAAAAGATGGCTCCTCAATTTTCCCTTGAAGCTCAGAATCCATCTGAAGCCAGGAAATGAGATGATTCTGACGATCATCTGCATAACTGTACAGCTTATCATCCAAAACGCTCAAAGACAAATTGGAAGAAACAGGATTTCCCTTAATATCATTCGTTTGGATATCCAAAACTACTTTTTCTCGCGGCAGATAATCAGTTTTATCCGTTTTAAGGGAAATATGTAAGTTTTTATTTTTGTTTACAAAGACAACTCTTTCCGCCAAAGGTTTCCCTGAAATATCAAAAACCGTAAAACGTGCAATTCCTGAAGGAAAGATATTTTCGTCAAAATAAATTTCGGAATTAGAATTTACATTCTTCTTAGTATCAACTGTTTCTCCGCGAAAAGCAGCTTCTATATTTACTTTTTGATCATTTTCAGATTTAACTTTCAGGATAATTTTATTTCCGGTTTTATCTATATTTAAGACAACTCCTTCATTTTTTCCTGCCGGCAATTCATATAATTTGGAAACGGAATGCGAGGTCAGTTTCAGGAATAACTTTTTGTTTTTTATTGGTTGTAAGGTAAACTTTCCCATCCCGAATTTTACGGATTCGGCTTCTGATATTTTATTCCCGTTTTCGTCTATAATTTCTGCTTTGATGTCAACAGGCTGCTGAAATTCATTAACGGCTTTAAAGGCAATGTTACTTTCGATTCCGTTTACAAGGTTTCCTCCTTCCGGAAAAAACATGATATCGATTTGATTCAGCGTTACCGGAACAATTCTGGAGATTGACTCCTGAAAAGCATTATAATCCAGTTTTATATTAAGCAAAACATCGGTGGAATTCAGGTTTTTGGGGAGTTTGAATTTTAGTTGAACTTTGCCATCTTTGTCAGTCGTAAAAACATTGCTTAGATATTCTTTCCCTTCAACGAAAACTTCATAATTCCCTTCATAAAAAGGGATGGAAAGATTATCAAGATTTCTGAGACTGAAATCTGCCAGAACTTCTTCGCCTGCGCTAAGTCCTTTTTTAGGAAAATCCAACTTCATCAGGATTCTCGGGGAAGATGTTTTCTGAACGGTAATTTCTTTTTCAAAATAATTTTTATGATTTTCATTGCGCATCCAATTGGTGTATAGCCGCAATTTGTAAATTCCTCCTTTTGCATTTTCAGGAAATTCAAAATCACCGTAAGAAGAACCATTTAAGATTTGATAATGATATTGCTGGATCCTGTTTCCGGAAGGATCGTACAATTCTGCATACAAAATTTTGCTCCAATCTGCAGGTGTATTATTCTGAGAATTGACAACATACGCTTTGAAATAAAGAATATCGCCTGGACGATAAAATACATGATTGGTCTGTGCATACACTTTTTCTTTAACAAAATTCTGGGATTTTTTGTCTCCGAAAAGTTCAATAAAAACTTGTTTTTCGTTAGAATCCAAAGGTTTTATTGGCGGCTTTTCATTAGTATAATAATAGTTTGATTTCTGCGCCTGTAAAAAAATACACAACAGAAAAAACAAAACAGAAATATATTTTGATTTCATATTCAGAATTTTAAAATAAAAATGAAACACTGCAACCGTACGAACGCAAAGAAGGTAAATTATAAAAATTGAGGCCTTGCCCGTTTTCGTTATCAAAAAACGAGGTCTGCGGATCAAGTTTGCTTTTCGACCATAGAAGAATGTTTTTTGTAAAGACAGAAATTCGCATACTTTTCAGAAACTCCAATTGCCTTATTGTATAACTTAGCGTGATATTGTTGATCCGCAAGGCATCTCCTTTTAGGATATGATCTTCCGCAACGCCCAAACTTCCGTAACGATACCATTTATTTTCATTGAAAGGATTATTCAAATTATAAAAATCTACAGGAATTGTGTTTGGGTTTCCGTTTTGCAAAACACCCGGAAAAATATATCCGGAAATATTTCTTCCTTCGGCAGAACTCTGTGATCGTCCGTAATAATCAAGATTTGACTGTGTACCATTCCAAACATCACCTCCTTTCCGCCATTCTACATCAATATTGAGGTTAAAATTCCTGATATTTTGATTAAAAGAAAATTTCATCGTAAAATCCGGAATCGGATTTCCAAGAATCTTTTTCTCGGAAGAAATCAAGGGGAAGCCGTCACTACCAATAATTACATCGCCATTTACATTTCTTTGATAAGCAGAACCGATGATTACACCCAAAGGCTGACCTTCTGCAATACCCCGATAAACAGAACTGAACCCGATAATCGGAGCTTTTTCATAATTTTCTAAAATACTCGTGACTTCTGATCTTGATTTATTAAAACCTATTTTAATCGTCCCGTTTCGGAAAGGGAAATTTCTCGTACTAAGATTAATATCATAACTTGTTTCGGTATGATCCACAAGATTTTTCAACATCATCTGTTGTCCTTCAAATACAGGAAATGCATCATTGAAATATTTTTTCGTTGTTATGCTTCCCTCCAGCTCATATCTGTAATTATCATACAAAACAACTCCTGCTTTATATTCGAGATTCTCGATGTATTGCAGGTTTTTATAATTCGAAATTTCCAGCATTGGGAAATATGTATTAAGCTGTTGAGGGTCAAGTTGTGTCAGCAGAAAATTGCTATAGCTTTTGGTCAGATTCGGTTCAAAAATATTTTTATGAAAACTTCCGAATACTTTTGTATGGAAATTATAACCTATCAGTTCCCTCATATTAAGGCTTACAGAAGTTTTGGGAATGAAAAATTCTTTCGCAGCAGAAGTATCCGACATATAAAATCCGTTTCCTATTTCACCTTCCAAAGTAAAATCTCTAAACACAAAATCCGAAAAACGGAATTGATATTTTAAAATATAATCCTGGGCAAAACGATGATAATGATAATTATTTTGCAAACCTGTGTAAGAAATTTTAATATCACTATTTGCCAAAAAAGCATTGAAATAAAGCTTATGCAACTCATCATAATCCGATTGAAATTGATAAGAACCGCCAAAATTAAGTGAATAATTATTATTTTTCTGCTCACGTTCCGTTTGTTTTCCGCCAAAAAAACCTGCAGTATACATCTGATACGAATCAAAATTAGAAAACTGCGTATTTTCATAAGACTGATCGAAAAAATATCTTAATTTTCCATAATTTTCTTTGCTGAATTTTACATTCAGTAAATTTTGATAATAATTAAAATTATATTTCCTTTCATTATGCATCAGATAATCAGGATTGTCTGAGAATTCGCTGTAACTTCTCTGTTTTTCTGGTAATAGATTACCTTGCTGATTGTCAAATGAGATTGGTGTCAAAAGACTATTTTTATATATTCTGTTAAAAAGACCTATTCTATTGGTATTAGTTGCATTTTGCTGATTGTATTTGTAATTAAAACTCAGATTATGAAACTCAAAAAGTTGTTTTCCCAGTAGAAAACCGAAATTCTTCGTGTCCTGATATTGGTTTTTAATGATCAAATCTTCATAAACCCAACCTAAATCAAGAGCGGCGTTCCATTT
>DAMDNI010000059.1:0-3635 GCA_032083825.1 Bergeyella sp.
TTTGTTTTTTACGCTGGATGCAGGAGCGAATGTTCATCTTCTTTTTCCCAACGATATTGATAATGAAAAAATCACAGATTTTATCAAAACCGAATTGATTCCACTCACACAAAAAGGCGGTGTTGTGAAAGATGTGATGCGGTTCTGAAAATAGATGCAACTGCTAATAAACGGAAAATTAATACATGGTCTTACAACTGGGAAAAGACTGAATACTAAGACTGCTAGACGAAAAATGGAAAAAATGTACAGAACTGCATCAAAAAAAGAATTCTCACTCTATTAAACTATGCACATCCATCACATTGCAATCATTTGTTCTGATTACGAAGTTTCCAAGCGATTTTATACGGAAGCTTTAGGACTGAAGATTATTCGAGAAGTTTACCGTCAGGAAAGAAAGTCTTATAAGTTGGATCTTGCCATCGCAAACCAATATGTAATTGAGCTGTTTTCTTTTCCTAACCCGCCAAAACGTACATCAGAGCCTGAAAGCTGCGGGCTTCGTCATCTTGCTTTTTCTGTTGAGAATGTGGATGAAAAAAGAAATGAACTTTTACAAAATGGCCTGAGTTGTGAAGAAATTCGCACTGATGAATTTACGGGCAAGAAATTCTTTTTTACTTCTGATCCCGATGATCTGCCATTAGAATTCTATGAATTTTAAGAAATTTCACTGTTTTTACAATCTTATAAAAATTACCGTATTTTTGTAAAACATGAAACTTTTTTATATCATACTTGGCGCAACTCCGCAAGGCAGAAACATTGAGCAGCATGATGTTTTCTTCGGAATCTCCGAAAATCTGGAATCGCTTATTCCCGAAATGAAAAACTTCTGGAAAGATACCAGAATTCACATTGATTGTTATCAGGAAATGAAATTTGCAGATGGCTATGAAGTGAAAATAATCGAAAAAAACTCGGATAAATCTGATGATCAGCTGTTTTTCATCAACCTTGGAGGATATCAGCCAGGGCATTTCGAAGAATTTCATGAGCAGCATTTGATGGTAGGAAAATCAATGGGCGAAGTCATCAAAAGAGTAAAGCAGACAGAATTTTATAAAAAAATGGGCTTCGAAAATGCAGTAAGCCATGTAGATGACAAGCATGGTGTTGATATTGATGATATTTTTAATGTCAATGATCTTTTATCAGAGGAAACCAAAGAAAAATATTCCATTATTCTTGAAAAATCAAACGCTGTACATCAACAAAACATAATGAAAATCGGTTATCTCAAAATCAAATGATCATGAAAAGTTTATCTCTTGTTTTAATTTTTGTTTCTGCATTTTTGTCTGCTCAAAATTCTGATGAAATACAGGTAAAAACTGCTGTTAATCAATTATTCGAAGCAATGAAAGAAGCAGATTCCGCAAAGGTTGTACAGGCTTTTTCAACGAACGCTGTTTTGCAGACCATTACAAAAAATGGAGAAGTAAAAGATGAAACAGTGAAGAATTTTGCAGCATCAATCTCAAAAATTACCAAAAATGATGCAGTTGAAAAAATCACTTTTTCAAACATTTTGATCGACGGAAATCTTGCTTCCGTTTGGACACCTTATGAATTTTATTATAAAGGCCAGTTTTCGCATTGCGGTGTGAATTCTTTCCAATTGGTAAAATCGAATAACGAATGGAAAATCCAATACATCATCGATACCAGAAGAAAAGATAATTGTAAAAAGTAAGAAGGAGAATGTATAATATTGCTAAGTTTTATGGCCTTTGCGAACTTAAAATATTCTCAATAATTTAAAGAAAATCTTCGCACTTTGCGTTTAAATAAATCTAAAAATAAAAAAGAAAAATGAAAATCGGAATTTTAGGTGGCGGACAGCTCGGAAGAATGTTTATACAGGAAGCATTGAAATATGACGACAAATTCTTTGTTTTGGATCCGAACCCTGAATGTTCCTGCGCTCATATTTCTCATTTTACAAAAGGGAATTTTAATGATTATCAGGATGTTATTGATTTTGGAAAAGATAAAGAAGTAATCACCATCGAAATTGAACATGTGAACGTTGAAGCACTTGAAACTTTGGAAAAGCAAGGCGTAAAAGTGGTTCCGAATTCTAAAATCATTAAAATTATCCAGCAGAAAATCCTTCAGAAAGAATTCTATAAATTCAACAGCATCCCAAGCCCTGAATTTGAAATCATGTGGAATGCAGATGAGAAAATTATTTGTCCGCTTCCTTTCGTTCAGAAGCTCAATACAGGCGGATATGACGGGAAAGGTGTTCAGGTTCTGAAAAACGAAAATGATTTTGAAAAACTTTGGAAAGAAGCATCAGTTTTGGAAAGCCTGGTCGATATTGATAAAGAATTATCGGTAATTGTAGCCAAAAACGAAAATGGAGAGACCAAAACTTTTCCGGTGACAGAAATGGTGGCTGATCCTAAGCTTAATCTGCTGGACTTCAATATCTGTCCGGCTGATATTTCTGCGGAAACCCAGAAACAAATTGATGAAATTGCGGCTCAGTTTATAGAAAATGCTGACTCTGCCGGGCTTTTTGCCATAGAACTGTTTTTGGATAAAGAAGGAAAAGTGTGGGTGAACGAAACTGCTCCGAGATTGCATAATTCCGGCCACCAATCTCAGGAAGGAAATGCAAATTCCCAATTTGAGCAATTTTACAGAGTGGTAAAAAACCTTCCTTTGGCAGATACAGAAAACTTTGGGTTTTCAGGAATGCTGAATCTTGTTGGCGAAGAAAATCATTCAGGAAAAGTGAAATACGAAGGTCTCGAAGAAGTTCTGAAGCTGCCGAAAACCTATGTACATCTTTACGGAAAAACCGAAACGAAACCCGGACGGAAAATGGGGCACATCAATGTTTTAGCAGAATCGAGGGAAGAATTAATGGCGAAATTGATTGAAATTAAATCTATGGTAAAAGTTATTGCTGAATTATAAAACCATTTGTTAATCCGCTTTCTTTTCTGAAAAATCAATTCTTTTCCATCGGAATTTCAACATTCCCGGCTTGTAATTGATCACAAAAACGCCGCTGATGATGCATACTGTTGCAATAATAAATTTTGCGGAAATCGCTTCATTCAGAATGAGCCAGCTCAGAAAAATACCAATAATCGTATTCACATAGGAAAGAATGGAAACCTGCGTTGCCAATAAAGTCTTCAGCAGATAATGATATGCAAAAAAAGTAATGACTGAACCAAAAACCGCAAGATAAACAATCGCAGAAATACTTTTTACTGACCATTTTTCATAATCGATATTCTCCGAAAAAAGAAATGCAAAAATCAGCTGAATAATTCCAGCAAAAGCAAATTGATAGAACAGGTTTAGAAACAAATTATTGTTCCTTACTTGCAGCCTTTTGGTATAAATTGTCCCTGTTGCCCAGCAAATCAAGGCAAGAATTAAAATGATAAGTCCGATTCTGTAATCCGGATTGGTGAGATCATTAATCCCATCCCAAAAAATAAAGATTATCCCCGAAAAACCCATCAACAAACCAGTAAGTGTGCGGAAAGTAAATTTTTCCATTCCGATAATCATACTTCCAATAAAGATAAAAACGGGTGAAAGTGCACTGATCAATGACGTTAGGCTGCTTGTCAGATTTTCTTCAGCAACAGTGGTCAGCCCGT
>DAMDNI010000059.1:3645-14189 GCA_032083825.1 Bergeyella sp.
TGCGCCAACAAGCATCAATGACGAAAGCGTAAGCTGAATTCTGAAATTTTTCCATCCGATCCATTTCAGATTTCTTGTAAGAATGAGGAATGGTAAAAGAATCAATGAAGCCAAAAACTGACGAAACCCTGCAACAAACCAGGGCGGAATAGTTTCTACTCCGATCTTAATGCCCAAAAAGGTAGTTCCCCAAACAATGGACACGGTAATAATCGCTAAAATGGTTTTGGAATTCAAGATAGAAAATATAAGCAACAAAGATATTTTAAAAACTTCAGTTTTGAGCATTAATTTTTATCTTTGAACATCTAATAAAAATTAAAAAATGGTCGGAATAATAATGGGAAGCCAAAGTGATCTGGCAATTATGCAGCAGGCTGCTGATTTTCTGAAATCTCAGGAAATCCCTTACGAATTAACCGTAGTTTCAGCGCACAGAACTCCTGAAAGAATGTTTGATTATGCAAAATCTGCGAAAAGCAGGGGACTGAAAGTGATTATTGCAGGAGCCGGAGGAGCCGCTCATCTTCCGGGAATGGTCGCCAGCTGTACCACATTGCCTGTAATTGGTGTTCCGATTTTATCCAGCAATTCGATTGACGGATGGGATTCTGTGTTATCCATTCTGCAGATGCCTTCCGGGATTCCTGTGGCAACTGTTGCCCTGAATGGCGCTGCAAATGCCGGGATTCTTGCTGCGAAAATTATCGGAAGCTCTAATGCTGAAGTGTCAGAAAAATTGCAGAACTATCAGGATTCGCTGAAAGATAAAGTTCTAGGAACAGTTGATGAAATTAAAAAGCATCATCCAAACCAATTTGATTAAAAACTAAATACCATGGAAATCATCGCCAAAATCCTCACAGCAATTGTTGCCCTTGAACATCTTTATATTCTCTGGATGGAAATGTTTGCCTGGGAAACTGCAGGTAAAAAAACGTTTAAAGGCTCTTTGCCTGATGAGATGTTTAAGCCTACCAAGAAACTCGCTGCAAACCAGGGATTGTATAATGGTTTCCTTTCTGCAGGATTGATATGGTCGTTTTTTATTAGTGATAAAATATGGTCTGATAATGTCAGCCTTTTCTTTCTGGGCTGTGTAATTGTGGCGGGTATTTATGGAGCTTTAACAGCTTCAAAGAAAATATTTTTTGTTCAGGCGCTTCCCGCAATTTTAGCATTTTTATTTGTAATGATTTCGAGATAATTATTATTTTTTTTTAAAGAGAAGAAGGTTTTTTTTGATGTTTAAAGATAATTTTAGTTAATATTGTGACAATTAACTGAAAAAATATAAGATGAACGTAAAATCTAACTTTTTTATTCTTACTGCCGTTTCTTTCTTTTCTTTGATGGATGCGCAAACATCTCTGAATAAGAAATCTGCTGAAAACTGGATTCAGCAAAATTCAAAACAATTGGGAATTCTTCAGGATTCAAAATTTGAAGTCAAAAAATTCAAATCCGGAAATACAGGAGAAACTTACCGTTTTCAGCAGGAACTTGGTGGAGTTCCTGTATATCAAAGTGAGATTGTGGTACATTACAACAAAAACAATAAACTCACCTACACCAATACTGAAAGTTTAAAATCTATTGAAAAAATTGATACGGTTCCGGCAATTTCCGAGCAACAAGCTTTTGATACGGCTTATCAAGCTTCAAAATCATCGGGAGAAATTACTTTTAAGGAAAATAAGCTGTACGTATATAATACAGAAGAAAATAAAACGAAACTTGTTTACAGAGTGGTAATCAGAAGTTTTGACAATCCTGGATCATGGGAAACGCTTGTAGATGCGAAGACAGGAGAAGTGATCAGTATTAAAGAAATATCTCATCACTATTCTCATAATGATGGGAGAAAGAAGAAAAAGAATAAAGATAGCGAACCACAAAAATTAGTAAAGGCTACCGGAACAGGTTACATCTATGATCCGGATCCATTGTCAGTAGCAAAAGTGGCATATGGCGGAGATTATATCGATAATAATGATGCTACAAATGCTAGTCTGGATGCCGCAAGAAAGCTTGTTACCATTCCTGAGCTTGAATTTGCAGATGGTCTTTATAAATTAAAAGGAAAATATGCAGAAATTAGAGACATTGAAGCTCCGACTACAGGACTTTTTACACAATCCACGAGTGATTTTCTTTTTAATAGAAATGATCAGGGATTTGAGGCTGTAAATGCATATTGGCATCTTGATAACAGTTTGCGCTATATCAATGAAATTTTAGGGATAGAGTGTGTATCTCTTTATAACAATGGTATACTTTTATTTGATCCTCATGGATGGAATGGGGCTGATAACTCAAGTTATGGTTCTGGAAGGCTTTCATTTGGAGAAGGTTGTGTAGATGATGCAGAAGATGCGGATGTGATTTTACACGAGCTGGGACATGGTATTCATGATTGGATTACTAACGGGAGTCTTTCACAGGTTCAGGGTCTGAGTGAAGGCTGCGGAGATTATTGGGCACAATCATATAGCAGAAGTTTAAACCAATGGCAATCGTCTGATGCAGCTTATCAATGGGTTTTCAATTGGGACGGACACAATTCTTGCTGGGCAGGCAGATCTACAGGTTATACAGGAGCATATCCTCCGACAAGTTCATCCATCCATACAAACGGACAGATCTGGGCAACTTCTCTTATGAGAATTTATAACAGAATTGGAAAAGAAAAAACAGATAGAGCTTTTCTTGAAGGTTTAGCTTTGACAACTTCCAGCACCAACCAGCAAAATGCTGCAAGAGCGGTAAGACAAGCGGCACTCGATATGATTGGCGAATTCGGGTTTACATGTAATGATATTGCTATTATGACAGAAGAATTTACTGCAACAGGTTATGTAATGCCTGCTTATACTTGTGCTGATTTGGCAGTGACAGATATTAAAAAAGCATCTATTACTTTATTTCCGAATCCGGCAAATGATAAAATCAATGTGATTATTTCTTCAGGGAAAAAAGAAAATGTTGAGATTTTCAGTATTGATGGCAGAAAAGTTTTAGATATCTCCGTGAGTAAAGATCAGAACGAGATCAATGTTTCCCAGCTTACAAAAGGAATTTATATCCTTAAAGTGAAAGGAACTGACTTGGCTCAGAAGTTTATCAAGAACTAAATTTTTAAACATAATACTAGTTTCGACGGGGCTTTAGCCCCGCCGAAACTTTTTTCATTTACTTCCAAAAAGCCAGATCAATGCGGCAGGAAATTCTTTAGACCAGTAATTTTCAGAATGAGTTCCTTCTTCATCGAATTTCGTTTTGATATTTTCCTCGGGAATGTCTTTGGATTTCAGAATTTCAACCACTTCATTGATATCAGAAACCATATTTTCAGATTCCTTACTTCCTGCAAGAAAATAGAATTTTGTTTGCTTCAGCTGATTGGAATTTTCGTTTAAGAATTTCTTCAGATCATTTTCAGCAAACCAGAATGCAGGGCTGAAAATCCCGATTTTCCCAAAAACGGAAGGATTTTTTACACCTGCATACAAAGAAATCAATCCTCCCATTGAACTTCCTATGATTGCTGTATTTTGCGGTTGCGGAAGAGTTCTGTAGGTTTTATCGATATAAGGCTTTAGGGTTTTGACAAGGAATTCTGTAAAAAACTCACCTTTTCCGCCTCCAAATTTTTCGTTTTTCCATGGGGAATATTCATTTAATCTTTCGCTTCCTCCGTTGTCAATACCTACAACAATTGCTTTGAATTTTCCGCTTTTTGAAAATCCATCTAATGTTTCATCTACTTTCCATTCACCGGAAAAAGATGTAGCTTCATTGAAGAGATTCTGGCCGTCTTCCATATAAATCACAGGATATTTTTTCTTTGAATTTTCATAATCCGGAGGAAGATAAATCCAGATTCTTCGGGTAGCATTCAATTGAGGGATTGAAAAATTTTCACTCAGAATTTTTACATTTTTGGAAGCTGTATTTTTTTTCTGAACAGGTTTTGCCCAGCCTGAAATTTGATTTTTAATGTCCTGAGAATTTCCGCTAAATGAGAAATTTCGATTTGCAACAGCATTTCCGTTTTCATCGGATTCTGCAGTTTCCCAGCTTCCCTGTGTGAATTTGTATTCTGCTTTTCCGTTTCCTTCCGGGATTTCGATCGAATAATTTCCGGAAAGGTCTTTCTTTAATTCAAAATTAGGATCATTCGGATTCCAGTTGTTTAATGAAGAAGCCATGAAAATTTTGGCATTTGAATTTCCGGGCAGAGAAGTCACCGTAATTTTCACCTGGCTCTGAAATAAATGGATTGAATAAATAATGGCAACAAAAAATGATAATCGTTTCATTTTAATAAAATTTCAAAAATTGTAAAACAAAAAAGTGATAATAGCATTAAAAATATGCATTAAAAAATCCGTTATGAGGAAGGGATAAATCAGGAGTGAAATTACAAAAATCCTGAATAGGATGATCTTTTTTTATCTCAGCTGTCTTTGCAAACTCTGAATTTTTCCTTCTTTTGCTTCAAGACAAAAGAACGCTTATCTTTGCATTTCTAAAATTCGAACGTATTATGAATCCCTTTATTGAAGAACTAAAATGGCGCGGACTGTATGCCGATATGATGCCAGGAACTGATGAGCAACTGAATAAGGAAATGACGACTGCGTATATTGGTTTTGATCCGACTGCAGATTCTTTGCATATCGGGAGTCTGGTGCAGATTAAGATTTTAGCACATTTTCAGCGTCATGGTCATAAGCCGATAGCTTTGGTTGGTGGTGCAACAGGAATGATTGGCGATCCTTCAGGAAAATCTTCGGAAAGAAATCTTCTTGATGAAGCTACCCTGAATCATTATGTAGATTGCCTTAAAAACCAGCTTTCGCAATTTCTTGATTTTGAAAGTGCAGGTGAAAATAAAGCCGAGCTTGTCAACAATTATGACTGGATGAAAGAATTTTCCTTCCTTGATTTTATCCGTGATATTGGTAAAAACATTACCGTAAATTATATGATGTCAAAGGATTCTGTAAAGAAAAGATTTACAGGAGAAGGCGGAGCAGAAGGAATGAGCTTTACTGAGTTCACTTACCAACTGCTTCAGGGATATGATTTTTTACATTTGTATAAGAACAAAAATGTGAAACTTCAAATGGGCGGTTCCGACCAGTGGGGAAATATTACCACAGGAACAGAACTGATCAGAAGAAAAGTGCAGGGAGAAGCATTTGCCCTTACCGTTCCTTTGATTACAAAAGCAGATGGTTCAAAATTCGGGAAATCCGAAAGCGGAGAGAATTACTGGCTCGATAAAAAAAGAACATCACCTTATCGTTTTTATCAGTTCTGGCTCAATTCTACCGATACAGATGCTGAACGATTTATTAAATTTTACACCTTTCTTGATAAAGAAGAAATCGAAAATCTGATCGAAGAACATAAAACCGCTCCTCACGAAAGGAAATTACAGAAAAAACTGGCAGAAGAAGTAACGGTTTGGGTGCATGGAAGAGAAGAATACGAAAAAGCAGTAAAAGCTTCAGAAATTCTTTTCGGAAGGTCAACTGCGCAAGATCTTATAAATCTTGATGAAGAAACTTTCCTTGATATTTTTGACGGAGTTCCGCAAAAAGAAGTGGCAAAATCTGAAATTATCGGAATCAACATCGTTGACTTGCTTTCAGAGAAATCAGAATTTTTAAAATCAAAAAGCGAAGCGCAAAGAGAACTGAAAGGCAACGCAATTTCTGTAAATAAAGAAAAAGTAACCGACAGTTTTTCTGCATCAGAAACTGATCTGATCGACGGGAAATTCCTTCTCTTACAGAAAGGCAAAAAAAGCTATTTCATTGTAAAAGCAATATAAAGTAATAAGGATGAATATTTTTTTCATCCTTATTTTTTTGATCTTGGGTATGAAAGTTTGAATTTGAAATTTTGTTTATTTTTCCTGATGATTTTCGTCTCCGTTATGTTTGAAGCCAATTTCTTTTCGCGGTTCTTCAACGATTTTATAAGAATCCAGTTCTTTTTTTAATTGCGTAAGGCGCAAAGCAAAATCATCGGAATTGTTTGCTGAAACATCATAAATAAACTGCTGTACCTGATTCAGATATTCTTCTGTAAGTTTTGCAGAAGCCTCCCGGAAAGCGGCATCAAGAATAATTTGGTCAATAATGAGATTTTCATTTTTGGTTTTGTGATAAAGATTCCTGATTCGTTTTTTTAGACTTTGTGTAAAATCAATGACCATTGTATTGCTGAATGCTTTCATTTTAACAGCAATCACATTCCAGAACGGAAGATGATCGGCATTATTTTTTTCAAGAATCTTAAAAAGCAGTGATTCTTTCTCGAGATTTCTGGTCATCGCATATCGAAGCAGTTCCGCACGTTCCTTTGCATTGGGAGGAAAAACAGGAATCAGCACATCGAATCTTCCGGGAGCGAGAACTTCTTCATCAATCTCGACCACAGAATCTGCGGAACCAACCATCAAAACGTCTTCTTTTTCAAATTTGCTGATAGAATGAAGAATGATTTCTTTTGTTTCTTCATTTTCTTTTGAATATTCTGAGTTTCTTTCCTTCATGATTTCATCAAAATCTTCCATGAAAAGAAGTACTTTGTCTTCTTTCATCATAGAAATCAGAAAATCATTGAAGTTGATTCTTCCGCCTTCCGCATAAGAAGTTCCGAGGTAATGTTTTTTCACTTCCCGGAATTGGTAATTGATAATTTCAGCAATTTTGTTCGCCCAAAAGATTTTTCCGCTTCCCGGAGGTCCGTAAATAATAATCCCGGCAGGTTTCTGTATTCCCCAGTTTTTCGCTTCTTCGATGTTAATAAAAGGTTCCAGAGAATCCGAAATGTAGAAAAACAAATCGCGGTAACCGATAAAATCTCTTTGTCTAAGCGGAGTTTTGTTTCCGAAATAATCATAAACAAAATTGTAATTTCCGCCCAGCTTATTGTCTATCCCAAAGCTTGAAACAGAAGATTTGAAGAATCCGTTGTCAAAAATTTTCGACATTTCTTTCTGAATGGCTTCTTCTACTTTTTCCTTAGGCTGATGTATTTTGTCAGCGATTTCTTCCACAGATTTGTTTTTGGCTAAATCTGCCTCATATTTTTGTAAAAAATCTGCATGATCCTGAGCAAATTTTTCAAATTCCGGCTTCACATCGAAGTTCGGGCATATCACTTCATTCAGATCCAAATCAAAATCCTGAATGAAACGTTTGATGGTTTCGGTAGAAATATGTAGTGTTTTTGCGAGTTCGGCGAGTTTCATTTCAAGTATAAATTTCAATTCAAGATACAATTATTTTACCTAATTTATGTAAAATGTAACATTTCTGCGATTTTTAAGACTTTTTAAGAGATATTTAAAATACATCAATGGAAAAAGTTTTATCAGTAAAGAATTTAACTAAAAAATTCAAAAGAACTGTCGTCAACAACATTTCTTTTGATGTTGAAAAAGGCAATGTTTACGGGCTTCTCGGCCCAAACGGAAGTGGGAAATCAACTACTTTCGGAATGCTTCTCACTACAATCAACCCAACTTCAGGAGATTGGTATTGGTTTGGTGAAAAAGGAACAACTCCCGAAACGCTCAAAAAAATCGGCGCAATTATCGAACAGCCTAATTTTTATCCGTATTTAAGTGCTGAAAAGAATCTGCAGATTGTTGCCGAGATTAAAAATGTTCACTATTCAAGAATTGATGAAGTACTTTCTGTAGTAGGCCTTCTGGAAAGAAAAAAAGATCCCTTCCGTACTTTTTCCTTGGGAATGAAGCAGCGCCTTTCGATAGCTTCCGCACTGCTGAATAATCCTGAAGTCCTGATTCTTGATGAGCCGACAAACGGCCTTGATCCTGAAGGAATTATCCAGATTCGCGAAATTATCAGCAATATTGCAAAAAAAGGTATTACCATTATTATTGCAAGCCATCTTTTGGATGAGATTGAAAAAATATGCAGCCATGTTATTGTCCTGAAAGAAGGTAACGCTATTTACAGCGGAAGAGTTGACCAAATGACAAACAATAAAGGTTTCTTCGAGCTTAAAGCTGATAATAAGGCACTTCTTCTGAAAGCTTTGGAAGAGTTGAGCCTTTTTTCTAACATACAATCTGAGGGAGAAATTATTGTTGCAAATATCAGCGAAGATCTTTCTGCTTCCGAGCTGAACAGGAAAATTGCAGAAAAAGGAATTTTTCTTTCTCATCTTGCCAAGAAAAAACAATCTCTCGAAACTCAATTCCTTGAACTTGTAAAAAAACAATAATCATGAAAAGACTACTTACTTTAGAATACTATAAAAATCTTACATACAGACCTTTTCAGATATTTTCCGGATTGTATTTTTTTGTGCTGATTGCGCTTTTGTTTATTGGCTTGGTTGACATTCAGATTACAGAAGGATTCAAGATCAACCTGAAAGAACAGGGAATTTACAACTTTCCCGAAATCTGGAATTTTACCACATGGATTGTTGCTCTTCTGAAAATCTTTCTGGGGCTCATCATTGTGTTTTCCATTTGTCAGGAATTTACAAACCGGATGTTTAAGCAGAATACGATTGATGGCTTGAGCCGGAAAGAATTTGTTTTTTCGAAGCTGCTTACCATTTTTGTTTTCACATTCATTTCAACGATTTTGGTTTTCGGAATTACGCTTGCGCTGGGCATTTCTTATTCCAATTCTGCAGATTCCGAACTGATTTTTAAAGAAATGTTCTTTATTGGAAATTATTTTCTGAAGCTTTTTACATTCTTTTGTTTTCTCATGTTTTTGTCAGTATTGCTGAGGAAATCCATTTTTGTACTCTTATTTTTCTTTATTTACTGGATCGTTGAAAATATTGTCGGTGGCATCGAATCTTTTGTAAGACTAAGAGGATTATCTCCCGAAAAGCAGATAGAGCAAGCACAGAATTCATTTTTCTTTTCAAAAATATTTCCTTTGGAAAGCATGTCTTCACTTATTCCAAATCCTTTGATAAGGTTGAATATGGCAAAGCAAATGGGCTTTAAATACGAATTTCATTATCCTACCGAAAGCCTTATTGCCTGTATTCTGTGGTGTGCTATTTTTATTTTTGGTTCATACTGGATTCTGAAAAAAAGAGATTGGTAAAATTTTGTAAAAAAAATAATAAAAATCCTTTGCTTCTGCATTGGATTTTTTGTTTGATATGAATTGAAGATGGGCAATTTTCATTAAATTTGCGAATTATCAAAAAAAGCAAACGCTACCATTAATATGACTTCACAAGAAATAAGACAGCAATTTTTAGATTTTTTCAAAAGCAAAGGACATTTGATCGTTCCTTCCGCACCGATTGTTCTTAAAGATGATCCGACATTGATGTTTTCCAATTCAGGTATGACGCAGTTCAAAGATTATTTTTTAGGATATAAAGAACCGAAAGCACCTAGAATTGCCGATACCCAAAAATGTCTTAGAGTTTCCGGAAAACATAATGATTTGGACGATGTCGGCCGTGATACCTATCACCATACCATGTTCGAAATGTTGGGAAACTGGTCTTTTGGAGATTATTTCAAAAAAGATGCGATTGCTTTTGCATGGGAATTACTGACAGGAGTGTACAAGATTTCAAAAGAAGATCTTTACGTTACTATTTTTGAAGGGGACGAAAAAGAAAATCTTGAAAGAGACCAGGATGCCTATAATTTCTGGAAATCTCACATTTCTGAGGACAGAATTATCAATGGAAACAAGAAAGATAATTTCTGGGAAATGGGAGAAAGCGGACCTTGCGGGCCGTGTTCGGAAATTCATGTAGATTTAAGAACTCCGGAAGAAAAAGCAAAAATTTCCGGGCTGCAATTAGTGAATAACGATCACCCACAAGTTGTAGAAGTCTGGAATCTCGTTTTTATGGAATTCAACAGAAAAGCAGACGGTTCTCTTGAAAAACTCCCTGCACAACATGTGGATACAGGAATGGGATTTGAGCGTCTTTGTATGGCTTTGCAGGGAAAATCTTCCAATTATGATACAGACGTTTTCACACCTTTAATTGTTAAAGTTGAAACACTTTCAGGGAAAAAATATACCGGGATTTTAGACAACGAAAAAGATATTGCAATCCGTGTAGTTGTCGATCATATCAGAGCAGTTTCTTTTGCGATTGCAGACGGGCAATTGCCTTCAAGCGGAGGAGCCGGTTATGTCATTCGTAGAATTCTGAGAAGAGCAATTTCGTATTCCTACAGATTCTTGGATATGAAAGAACCTTTTCTTTACAAATTAGTTGCAGTACTTCAGGAACAAATGGGAAAATTTTTCCCTGAGCTGGAAAAACAAGGAACTTTAGTAACAGAAGTAATCAAAAGCGAAGAAGAATCCTTTCTTAAAACAATTGAAACAGGACTAATACGGGTTGAAAAACTAATTCAGCAGACTCTTGCCGACAATCAGAAAGTATTACCAACATTAGAAGTTTTCGAATTGTATGATACCTATGGTTTTCCTGATGATTTAACAAGAATTATTGCTGAGGAAAAAGGGCTGACCATTGATGAGGAA
>DAMDNI010000060.1:0-5227 GCA_032083825.1 Bergeyella sp.
AACTACTCTGCCATACAGATGAACAATGAGCATTCCTTTTGTTTTCTCCGTTATTTTTTCTTCAATTTTTGCAACATCGATGTTGTAGGTATACAAATCAGGTTCTACCAAAACAGGAACCAATCCATTATCGGAAATTGCCAGAATACTTGCAATATAGGTGTTGGAAGGAACGATAATTTCATCACCTTTATGCATGAGTCCCAATTCCATATAAGCACGAAGAATTAACCGTAAAGCGTCCAAACCGTTGGCAACACCAATAGCGTGCTTTGCACCAGTGTATTTTTGCAGATTGTTTTCAAAGCTTTTCACTTCGTTTCCCAGAAGATACCAACCGCTTCGAGATACATCCCGAAGCTTTTCTTCGATTTCTTGTTTGTAGGAAAGATTTATTTTTTGAAGGTCGAGGAACTTAATCATCTTTAAATATGTTTTAAAAATTTTGCTGGATTTCCAACCCAGACTTCATTTGCGGGAATATCTTTTGTTACCACGCTTCCTGCACCGATCAGTGCATTTTCTCCTATTGTATTTCCAGCCAATATCGTTGAGTTTGCTCCAATTGAAGCCCCTTTTTTTACCAAAGTCTTAGCAAAAGCATCTGGATAAACTTTTGACCTTGGGAAAAGATCATTTGTAAAAGTGACATTTGGTCCAATAAATACGTTGTCTTCCAAAATAACTCCATCCCATATCTGTACTCCGGGCTTTATCGTTACATTATTTCCGATAATTACATCATTTTCGATCAAAACCTGACAGTTAATATTACAGTTTTTGCCAATTTTAGCTCCACTCAATATCACACAAAATTGCCAAACAAATGTACCTTCTCCTATATGCTGGGTCTGCACTTCTGCCAATGGGTGTATTTTATACATTTCTGTACTTTAAAAAATTTTTATAATCACGAATATAATCTGCTTCATTATAATTATGGGAAGCCAAAACCAAACAAATTGCTCCTGAAGAAAAATTAAATTCCGATGCCCAAATTCCTGGAGGGATATGTAAACCTATATTAGGACGATTAAGAAAAATCTGTCTTTTATATATTCCGTCATCTAGAGAAATTTCAAAACTCCCACTTGCAGCAATAAGAAATTGATGACATTCTTTGTGCGAATGTGCCCCTCTACTTTCCCCCCCTGCAATATCATACAGATAAAATATTCTTTTTACTTCGAATGGAAAAAAAGAATTATTCTGTATCACTGTAAGGTTTCCTTCCGCAAAATTTATCTTTCCCAAATCAATTACAGAACAATCATAAACTGAAATTTTATTATCCATTTCTTAGTTTTCTAAATTCTTCAAAATCTCGAATGTATTCATTCTCATCATATTTCTTATCTGATACTATAAGTGCTAAAGAATTTGTAGAAAAATTCTCCAATCTTCTCCAATACATTTCTGGAATGTATAAGCCATAGTATGATCGGTTTAAAGTATATCTCTCCTCTTTTTCACCATCATGCAAAACAACATCAAAACTTCCAGATAGTGCAACAATAAATTCTTTCTGTCTTTTAAAAGCATGACTACCACGGACTTCCCCTCCTGGAACATCATAAATCCAGTAGGTTCTACAAATTTCAAATGATAATTGATAGGGATATTCAAAAAAAGAAAGATTCCCTCTTTTATCAAGAATTTTTGGAAGATGAATAATTTCTGGTTCAATCATATTTTTAAAAATAGTTTCGTATTTTTTTCTTTCTTTCTGTGTAGCTATAATACCCATACCCATATTTGTTTCCGTACCGGGTATTTTCAGGTTTTACATTATTCAGGATAAATGCTATATTATCTATATGATTGGTTTGCTGAAATTCTTCAGCAAAATCTAACATCTCATTTTCTGTATAATCTGACTTGACCACGTATAATACGACATCTGAATTCTCAATAAGATGTAAAGTATCACTGACCAGCATTACCGGCGCAGAATCCATCACAATATACTGATACTTTGTTTTGAGATATTCAATCATCTCATCAAACTTCTTCATATCAAGCAAGTCATTCGGATTAGGAGCAATAGCTCCGCTGAAAAGCACATCCAGATTTTTGGACAATCCTGAAGGTACAATAAAACTATCGGGGTCTGCTTGATCCGAAACAAGATAATCTGTAAGACCTGCTTTCGTACTTTTGGTAAAACGGTGCAACTGAGGGTTTCGTATATCCGCTCCTATAATAAGAACTTTTGAAGCTCCTGCCAATGTAAGCGCTGTATTGACTGCAATCGTGGTCTTACCTTCTCCTTTGATGGAAGAAGTAATCAGAATCACTCCTTCATTGGAATGATCTTCTTTTTTCGCTCTTAAAATAAATTTAAGATTAGACGTAAGAATTCTGAAGGATTCAGCAAATACAGAAAAATCGTTAGGAGACACCAGAATATTCTCCTCATCATGAAGAGGAATCTCAGCAATAACTGACGCATTGGAAATATGAGAAACTATCTGGTTTTTTGTATGTACCTTATTATCCAACGCAAATATAGCATACAGCGAAAGTATAGGCAATAAAAAACCTATTGCCAAAGCCCCCAACATAATCTGTTGCCTATTCGGGTCAACAATGCCTAAAGTATAGGCAGGATTGAGTATTTTTGCTTTTGACGCCGTAACTGCCAAAGTAATCGCATTCTCTTCTCTTTTTTGCAAGAGATATAAATAAAGCTGCTCTTTCAGGTTCTGCTGGCGCTCAATTCCACGAAATATTTTTTCCTGAGTAGGATAATTATTAATCTTTGAGCGGTCTGCATTGAGCTGTCCCTGAAGCTGTGCGATCTGTATCTGAAGCGTAGCTTTTGATTCTGACAAATTTTGACGGATCAGATCTCTAAGTTCTTCAATATCCTTATTCAGCTGAATAACAGAAGGGTTTTGTGATGTTGCTTGCTTAAGTGTCTTGTTGCGGGTAAGCTGCATATCGTTATATCGAGCTATGTAACCTTCTGTAGTAGAAGACAATCCCATGTTAGAAGGTAATAATCTTTCTACAGCACTTGCCGCATAAATAGAATTCACCAAATCCAGCTGTGTCGCATACTGAATAATCTGCTTTGTATTGTCGTTGGAATTACTCAGCGCCATATTTGCCTGGGCATCTAAGTCTGTAATCTGATTCTTCTGCTTGAAGTTTTCTTTTTCTCCCTCAATCCCTGAAAGATCCTGAGAAATAATCTCCAGCCTTCCATTAATAAAATTTTGCGTATTCTGAGCCTCTTCATTCCGGTCTTTTACTCCTTCAATATTATATTGATGTGTGAGCTCGTTCAGAATATCCTCAGATTTTTGAGGGATGGCTCCTGTTAAACTCAGCTCCATCAGCAATCCTTTATCCTCCGGCAAATTGACTTTCACTGAATTTTCTAAAGCTGACACTGCTGATTTGGTACTTCTTACCACCATTTTCATGGAAGGAAAAGAGTGCACATCATTTCTTATATTAAGAACAATATTCCCGAAAGGAAGCTCTGCAGGAACACCAAACTTAAAAGTGTTTTTACCTTTCAGCAAAGGACCCTCAGAAAGTTTATAAGAATTGTTTGCTGAAAAAGAAATTTTATAAGAAGCCCCTAAAAACGAAGGATTCGACACGGTGATCAATCTGCCATTGATTGGCGAGTTTTTATACAATTCCGGCTCCTTAATGGTACCTAATCCAAAGAAACTGATATTTAAGCCTTTGTTTTCTACCACTTTTGTCAAAATCGGCTTTGAAAGAATAGCGGTAGCCTCTCCCTGCAGTTCGTTGTTATTTTTAATTCCTGTTCCTAATGTTTCCAAATCGCTCAAGGCTGTGCTACCTCCTTTTGAATTAGACTGCGGGAACTGCAAAGTGGTTTTAGATAAATATTGCGGAATGGTATAGCGAAGATAAATTTTTGCTGCAATATAAAAAACAAGCATACTCAGCAAAATCCAATACCATTTCTTAAGATACTTCCTGATCTCCTTCTTGATATTGATTTTCTTTTTTCTGACAGGTAAGCTTTCCAGTAATTCCATAGCTTATTATTTGGATATTGCGATGATGAACGTTACTAAGCCAGTCACTACTCCTAAAATCTGTAATCCTAAATTCCTGTTTGGGTTGGTTGTATTAGCAGCAATCTGTTTGTTCCTATCCGGCTCAATATATAAGATGTCGTTCTGCTGCAGATAATAGTATGGAGAATTGACCACGGAAGCTTCTGAAAGATCTAAGGAATATGTCACATCCTTTCCTGTATTTTCTGAATACCTGATAAGCCTGACATTTGTCCTGTTTGCAGAATCATTCATGTCTCCTGCCAATGCCAATGCCTGAAAAACATTTAGCTTTTCTGTGGAACTGCTTTTCTGACCAGGACTTCTTACGTCTCCTAATACGCTTATATTAAAATTAACAAGTTTTATCGATACCAAAGGATCTGTAAGATACTGTTTGAGCCTAGATTCTAAATCTTCTCTGAGCTGCTGCTTTGTCATTCCCTTGCAATACACGTTCCCAATTACCGGAAAATAAATATAACCTTCTGAAGTCACCTGATAATCATTATCTCCTAACCTTATTCCACCTGCACTCCCCTGTTCCCCGGTTTGCTGCATCGTAGTTTTGTTAAACGGCTTAACTGCAAGATCATCCAATGCCGAAACAACAATTTCCAGAACATCTCCTTCCTGGATATGCAGGCCTTCGTACCGTGCCTGTGAAACTTCCTGTTCAAAATTGTTATTACTCATATACACCATATTCTGCTTGGGTGTACAAGACCAGAGCATTATTACAGCGAGTAACCATATATAGGAGAAAATACGATTTTTCATTAATCTGACATACCCACAATTCGACTGCGGATAAAAGTTGATAATTTGCTGCAAATATATAAATAGTTTTTAAAAGGCAACTGTTTTTAGGTGAACGTTACCTTAAAGGATGAAATTGATTATGAGCGAATTTTTTCTAAAAATAAACGTAAAAAAGTTCTTAATATTTTAATTTTTTATTCCCAGCTACATTTTTCAACAATTACGCTTTCATTATATTTGCACCGATCTATCAGCATGAAGAAACTTATCCGCATTACCACTATTCCCTTATCTCTTGACAAATTATTAGGAGAGCAGCTAAGATTTATGAATCAGCATTATGAAGTTACAGCCGTGTCTGCTGATAAAAATGAACTGCAGCGCATTGCTCAAAAATATGCCGTAAAATATCATCATGT
>DAMDNI010000060.1:5237-11969 GCA_032083825.1 Bergeyella sp.
CATCATGTTGAAATGACCCGTACCATCTCTCCTCTAAAGGATCTTACTGCAGTCTGGAAGTTGTATCGATATCTCAAAAAAGAGAAACCCGAAATTGTACACACTCATACTCCTAAAGCCGGCATTGTAGGGATGATGGCGGCATACATGGCTGGAATACCTGTAAGAATGCACACTGTAGCAGGGCTCCCTCTGCTTGAAACCCAAGGAATCAAGAGGAAAATATTAAATTCTGTAGAAAAAATCACTTATTATTTTGCCAATCAGGTTTATCCCAATTCAAAAGGCCTGTATGAAATTATTTTACAGGAAAAATTCTGCAAACCTGAAAAACTAAGCATTATCGCAAACGGAAGCTCAAACGGGATTGATACCGATTATTTCTCTGCTTCTCAGATTTCGGAAGCACAGCAAACTATTCTTCGTGATCAGCTTGGCCTTACGAAAGATGATTTCGTTTTCATTTTTGTGGGAAGGCTTGTAAAGGATAAAGGTATTCAAGAGCTTGTGAGATCTTTTAAAGAACTCAAAAACAAACCTGCAACCGCTTCCAAAAATATCAAACTCCTGCTTGTAGGGCCTTTTGAACCTGAGCTTGATCCCCTTTCTCATGAAACAACTGATGATATAAAACATCATCCCGATATCATTGTTACCGGTTTTCAGGATGACGTGCGCACGTATTTTTCCATCAGCAATACTTTAGTATTTCCAAGCTACAGAGAAGGTTTCCCGAATGTTGTCATGCAGGCGGGCGCAATGGACTTACCAGCCATCGTAAGCAATATTAACGGATGTAATGAAATTATAAAGAATGGGAAAAACGGAATCATCATTCCCGTGAAAGACTGGGAAAACCTGAGTTCGGCAATGGAAGAAATTCTGAATAATGATGAAACATTCAGTATCCTCAAAAGCAATGCAAGAGACGCTATTGTCTCTCAGTATCAGCAAAAGCTTGTTTGGAATGCTCTTCTTAAAGAATACAACAGGCTAATCTTGTAAATTTATTCAAGAAAAAACAGGAATAAGAGTAGCTTAATCTCGGCTCAGGTAATAATTTACACCCACAGCAATTATTTGGTTGTTCGTATTGCGGGAAGTATTGTTGGGATATACCTTACTGAATCCACGATCGTAACGGAAATAAGATTCCAGATAATCATTAATTCTTAAACCAATACCCGCTGAAAAACCAAATCCGAAATCATTCACTTCATCATCTTTATTGAATTTATAATAAACCGCATCATATCCTGCAGGCACTTTCTTATCGTCTCTTACCAAAAATTCTACTTTGGGGCCTCCGAACACAAATATATCTCTCTTCATATTTCCTTTATGAAAAAAATATTTGATATAGGCAGTCAGTGAAATATAATCATAATTAAATTTCTGCTTTTCAAACTTTGCCGAGTTAGCATCTGCAAGCTCACCCATCATATTATATTCCAGCTGTGGTGTAAAATACAGCCATGCAGAATCATAAATATCATTTTCCACTAACGGCAACTGAACAAAGAAGCCGGCACCACCGCCCCATTTCCCTTCAGACCTGTCGTGAACTCCGGTAATGGAAGTTTTATGCACATTTCCTGTAACTCCATATTTAAAGCTTTGTGCAGTCAACTGACCAAATAAAATCATTAAGATAAATACCCCCAACCTTTGCATAGTTATAGCCCGTTTTTAAAATTTGTCCGAAAATTACTACTTTTTTTATTTATAATTGTTAATTTAACATAAAAAACATTTTTAAAATGTATTTTTTTTATTCATTTTCTGTATTGATGTATGCCTCAATCTCTTGATATTCATAGCCACGGCTCATCAGATAACGAATTGCTTTTGATTTTTTCTGATATTCTTTAAGCCCTTTCTGCTTCTGGTAATATTCTGAGTATATTTTCCTGAGTGTATGCTGATAATCTTTTTCATCGATCTCGTCCCAACATCTCTGGATCAGATTTTCCTGAATCCCTTTTTGCTTAAGATGGATTTTAATTTTATTCCGTCCCCAGTGCTTGATATAAAACTTTCCCCTTATATAACTCCTTGTGAAACGTTCCTCATTCAGATAATTTTCTTTCATCAAATACAGCAGTATTTCGTCTTTCGCTTCGGGAATTAAAATAAATTCCCGCATTTTCTGCTCTACTTCATGATGACAACGATCCTGATAAGCGCAATAGCTCATCAGCTTCTGTTTGATCTCATCAAAGGTGAACGATTTCTTCTCAACATTCATATTTATATATAGGAATAAAAAAGCCCAGATCTGAAATCTGAGCTTATTATGCAGTCCAGCTATTATCAGTCATTGAACAAAGCTCTCCCTTCCATCAGCGCATTCACTTTTTTGCGGACTTCAGAAATTCTCTGCTCATCTTTGATATGATCCACCACTTCCGAAATCAGAGAAGCAACCGTATCCATATCCGATTCTTCAAGGCCTCTTGTGGTAATCGCCGCTGTTCCGAGACGGATTCCTGAGGTTGTGAAGGCCGTTTTGTCATCGAAAGGAACCATATTTTTGTTACAGGTGATATCTGCTTTTACCAAAGCTTTTTCGGTTTCTTTTCCATTTACATTTTTGTTGCGGAGATCAATTAACATTAAATGGTTATCGGTTCCTCCACTCACAATTTCAAAACCTCTATCGGTCATTCCTTTTGCCAAAGCCTGAGCATTTGAAATTACTTTTTTTGCATAGGTTTCAAATTTGCCATCCAATGCCTCGCCAAAAGCAACAGCTTTACCAGCTATCACATGTTCCAGAGGACCTCCCTGAATCCCGGGAAATACAGCACTGTCCAGTACCTGGCTCATTGTTTTTATTTCCCCTTTCGGTGTCTTATGCCCATAAGTATTTTCAAAATCTTTCCCAAGCATAATCAGTCCGCCTCTCGGCCCGCGCAATGTTTTATGGGTTGTGGTGGTGACCACATGGCAGTGCTCAAAAGGAGAGTTCAAAAGCCCTTTTGCCACAAGACCTGCAGGATGCGCAATGTCTGCCCAAAGCGTAGCTCCTACTTCGTCTGCAACTTCGCGGAATTTCTGATAATCCAAATCTCTTGAATAGGCAGAAAAACCTGCGATTATCATTTTAGGCTTTACGTTCAGTGCTTTCTGGCGCATTGCCTCATAATCGATTGTTCCGGATTCTTTATCTACTCCGTAAAATTGTGCATTGTACTGGATCCCTGAGAAATTAACAAAAGAACCATGCGTAAGATGCCCTCCCATGGAAAGATCCAACCCTAAAACGGTATCGCCAGGCTTCAGACAAGCAAGATAAATCGCTGCATTGGCCTGAGAACCTGAATGCGGCTGAACATTTGCATATTCTACCCCGAAAAGCTGCTTTGCTCTTTCGATTGCGAGGGTTTCCACTTCGTCCACCACTTCGCAGCCTCCGTAATAACGCCTTCCCGGATAACCTTCCGCATATTTATTGGTAAGAACACTTCCCATCGCTTTCATCACATTCTCTGAAACAAAATTTTCTGAAGCAATAAGCTCAATACCATGGCTTTGTCTTTGTCTTTCTTTTTCTATAAGGTCAAAAATAGGATCCTGGTTCATCATGAATTTACTTTTATTTTTAGATTTTTCAAAAATACTGATTTTTATATTGATTTGAAAAATGAAAATAATTTCTCTCCCATTTTCAACTTTTGCTTTGAAAATAAACTTAAAATTCTATATTTGTAGCCTTATATTTATTTAAACAACAATTTAAGCACTATGAAAGAACTGATTGAAAAAATCAATGCTGAATTTGAAACTTTCAGCAAAGAAGCAGAACTACAAGCAGAAAAAGGCAACAAAGCAGCCGGAACAAGAGCAAGAAAGGCAGCTTTAGAACTTAGCAAACTTTTCAAAGATTTCAGAAAAGTTTCTGTAGAAGAAGCAAAAAAATAATCTTCAATCCCTGTTCATCAGGGATTTTGTTTTTCCCAAGCCGCCATTCACGCTATTTCGACACTTTCTATTTAATAAAAATGCAATGATTTGGGAAAAAGTCATAAAAAATAATCCGTATTTTATCTGTAATTTTACGACCGTAAACGCCGAAAGCCCGATTGGAAAAAATTCAATCTGAATGTCAGTGATTTACCCAAAAAAAATCAAAAAAAAAATAAATCATAAAGAATTTTATATATTTGCAGCATCTAAACAACATTTAAAAAATAAAATACTATGTCAGACATTGCATCAAGAGTAAAAGCTATCATCGCTGATAAGCTTGACGTTGAAGAAACAGAAGTAACTCCAGAAGCTAGCTTCACAAACGATTTAGGAGCTGATTCTTTGGATACTGTTGAACTAATCATGGAATTCGAAAAAGAATTCAACATCCAAATCCCAGATGACCAAGCAGAAAAAATTACCACTGTTGGACACGCTATCGCTTACATCGAAGAAGTAGTGAACAAATAAATTCTTAGTAATAAGGAAAACAAATTTATGGAATTAAAAAGAGTAGTTGTAACAGGTTTTGGCGCTATAACGCCTATTGGCAAAAATGCAAAAGAATACTGGGAGAACCTTGTAAAAGGAACGAGCGGAGCCGCTCCAATTACTCTTTTTGACGCCAGCAATTTCAAGACAAAATTTGCCTGCGAGGTAAAAGATTTTGATCCGCTGAGCTACTTTGATAAAAAAGAAGCTAAAAAAATGGACCGAAATACCCAATTCGGGATTGTAGCTGCCCGTGAAGCAGTAGAACACTCCGGAATTCTTAACGGCGATCTTGATAAAAAGAGAGTTGGTGTTATCTGGGGTTCAGGAATTGGCGGCCTTGAGACTTTTGAAACAGAAGTTTTAGGATGGGCCAATACAGACATTCCCAGATTCAATCCGTTCTTTATTCCAAAAATGATTGCGGACATTACACCGGGACACATTTCGATGGAATACGGTTTTCATGGTCCGAATTATACTACAGTTTCAGCCTGTGCCTCATCCGCAAACGCACTTATCGATTCTAAAATGCTCATCCAACTTGGGAAAGCAGACGTTATTGTCTGCGGAGGTTCTGAAGCTGCGGTTACGGCAAGCGGTGTTGGCGGCTTTAATGCAATGATGGCACTTTCCACAAGAAATGACGATCCTAAAACAGCATCAAGGCCTTTTGACAAAGACCGCGATGGTTTTGTTCTGGGAGAAGGTGCAGGATCTATCATTCTTGAAGAGTATGAACACGCCGTCAAAAGAGGAGCTACTATCTATGCAGAACTGAAAGGAGGCGGAATGAGTGCTGATGCCCACCATATGACCGCTCCGCACCCGGAAGGTCTTGGAGCCTACCTCGTTATGCAGAATTGTCTTCAAGATGCAGGCTTATCTACAGACGATGTGGATCACATCAATATGCATGGTACTTCTACTCCACTCGGAGATATTGCAGAATCCAGCGCGATCTCAAAATTATTAGGCGATCACGCCTATGATATCCAGATCAACTCTACGAAATCCATGACCGGGCATCTCTTGGGAGCAGCAGGAGTCATTGAAGCAATTGCAGCTCTGGGAACTATCGTACACGGTATTGTACCTCCAACTATTAATCATTTTACGGATGATGAAAAAATCGACAGCCGTTTAAACTTCACTTTCAATACAGCTGTTGAAAAAAAGGTGGATGTCGCCATGAGCAATACTTTTGGTTTTGGCGGACACAATGCATGTGTTTTGTTTAAGAAAATCTAACCTACGGTATGGAGTTACAGAAATATTTTTCTAAATTCCTTGCTAAAAGAAAAAAAATGTCGGAACAGGATTATGTATTTTGTTCTGAACTTTCTAAAATAATTGGTTATGAAATTCAGAATATCACGCCTTACCGTGAAGCATTTTCTTTAAAAAGTTCTGAAAAAAAACACCAGAAAAATTACGAAAGGCTTGAATTTTTAGGAGATTCCGTTTTGGGCTCTATAATTTCGTGCTATTTATTCGGTGCTTATCCGGAAGAAAACGAAGGATTTCTCACTCAAATGAAATCCAAAATTGTAAACCGCAAAAATCTTAATAAGCTTGGGGATGAGCTTCATCTCGTAAAACTTATTCAGAACCAAAGCAATACGCTGAGTGAAAACATTTCAGGAAATCTATTTGAAGCCCTTATAGGTGCAATTTATCTTGATTTCGGTTATGACGTCTGCAAAAAAGTGGTTCTGGAAAAAATATTTACTCCGGACCAAATCAATAAACTGGAGAAAAAAATAGTCAGTTATAAAAGCCTGCTTCTGGAATGGAGCCAAAAGAAAAAAGTAGCGATCCGCTACGAAACTTCTGAAGAGCACCAGGTAAGCAGAAATATCGTTTTCAGGGCTTATGTATGGATTGGTACAGATAAGATTGCCAATGCCACAGAAACTTCAAAGAAAAAGGCTGAAGAAAAAGCCGCACAACGCGCATTTTATATTTTAAATAAAAAAGAAAGCATCGTTGAAAACCTTAAAATTAATTCTTGATCCGGAAGATGAAAGCGAAATATCATTAGGTTTACTTCGCCTCACAAAATCTGTTCCCGATTATGAATTTTTTTTTCATCTCAATACCGCCAATCCTTTTACATTCCGCAGAATTGATGATTTCAAGATAACAGGAAATTATTTTGAATATTTTTTTCCAAGATTCGAAGCCTATTCCCGAGACAAGAAAACCTGCATTCATATTATCTCGAACAAAAGCTCCCGGAGCATCCAGAAAAACAAAATCACCGAA
>DAMDNI010000060.1:11979-13591 GCA_032083825.1 Bergeyella sp.
TTTATATGAAGATGTAGATTATATCATCAAAACTTCGGACACAATTCACGATTTTTCATTAATTTTGCTTCCGGAAAATTTCGCATTTCAGATTCAGCAATTTTCATTGAGCCTGGAAGACGAACTTCACCCCATATTTCAATATTATGAATAAATATCTAAAAAAGACTAAAATTATCGCAACACTCGGACCCGCAACTTCAAGCAAAGAAATTCTTCTTGAGCTTATGAGAGCCGGTGTTGACGTTTTCAGAATAAATTTTTCACATGCCGATTACGATTTGGTTCGCAAGAATGTAGAAATGATTCGTGAACTTAACAAAGAACACAGCTTTTCTACGGGAATCCTTGGAGATTTGCAAGGTCCAAAACTTCGTGTAGGAGTAGTAAAAGAAGGTTCTTACCTCAATCCCGGCGACATTCTCACATTCACCAACGAAAAAATCGAAGGAGATTCTCAAAAGGTATTTATGACTTATCAGCAGTTTCCTAATGATGTAAAAGTTGGTGAAAGAATTCTCATTGATGACGGAAAACTGGTTTTAGAAGTTACCGAAACCAATTTAAAAGATACTGTAAAGGCTAAAACTATTCAGGGAGGGCCTTTGAGCTCAAAAAAAGGGGTAAACCTTCCCAATACGGATGTTTCGCTTCCTGCACTTACAGAAAAAGATATTCAGGATGCGAACTTCATGATGGATCTCGAACTTGACTGGATCGCCCTTTCTTTTGTCCGCCATGCTCAGGACATCCTTGATCTAAAGGAACTTATCAATAATCATCCAAACGGTAAAAAACTCAAAACCCCTATCATTGCCAAAATCGAAAAACCCGAAGGTGTAAAAAACATCGAAGAAATTTTATTCGAATGCGACGGATTAATGGTGGCCAGAGGAGATTTAGGAGTAGAAGTTCCTATGGAACAAGTGCCGGCAATTCAGAAAAACCTTGTGGAAAGAGCACGTTTTCATTCCAAGCCTGTCATCATTGCAACACAGATGATGGAAACCATGATCAACAGCTTAACACCTACAAGAGCTGAAGTAAACGACGTTGCGAACTCTGTATTGGATGGTGCTGATGCTGTAATGCTTTCCGGAGAAACTTCAGTAGGAAAATATCCTGTAGAAGTAGTAAAAGCTATGGCAAAAGTGGTTAAAAACATTGAAAAAACGCAGTTTTACCAACATAAAAATGCCCCGATAGAACATGAATTCAATTGTATTGATGACCGTTTTATCACCAACAGGATCTGTCTGGCTGCAGTAAGAATTGCTAAAACAACCAATGTAGAAGCTATTATTACGCTTACCCATTCAGGATACACTGCTTTCCAGATTTCTGCACACCGCCCAAGTTCTCATATCATTGTATTCAGTTCCAACAGAAGAGTCATTACCATGCTTAATCTTCTTTGGGGAGTGCGAGCGTATTATTATGACATGGAAAAATCAACCGATGAAACAATCGTTCAGGTCAATACCCTTACCCATCATTACGGATTTGTTGAAAAGGGAGACTTCGTCATCAATATCAATGCAACGCCGGCTCACGAAGGAGGCAAGACCAATACGCTGAGATTAACAAATATATAAATTAAAACTCCTGATAG
>DAMDNI010000061.1:0-13465 GCA_032083825.1 Bergeyella sp.
TTAATGACCTGACAATCAATCAAAGCAACAGCATTCATAGGATATGGCTTATTTGTGAACAGTAATGCTTCTCCGAAACTCTCGCCTTCGCTCCTTACATTCTGAATAAATTCTCTTCCATCCTGAGCATAATTGTTTACCTTCACTTTTCCTTCCATGATCTGAAAATAGTAAAGCGGCATCTTTCCTTCGTTGAAAATTGTTTCGCCGGCACTATATTGTGCCATAACTGCTCCTGCAGAAATCAAAAGTGATGATGGTATAAGATCTTTGACAGGATTGAGCTCTAATTTGCTGTACATTTTAATTGTTTAGAAATTAATAAGATATTGATTTGAAACTTTTCGCATCATACTTTTTTAAGAATTCATTCTTTCATTTTCCCGAATCAATAATCAAAACTTCTTCGTCATTAGTTAAACCGTTAAATCAATACAAACAAAATATGAAGATTCCTGAAAATCAGGAAACTTCTTTATTTGATGATAAAATTTGCACTTATCTCATATTCATTATTGAATCTCTACGATAAGAGGTGCTGTCTATTGTAGCCGTATCGTTGATCGAGTCCGGATAAACAGGCGACATTCCTGAAGCCATGCTGTCGGTTGTCATAACCGAATCATTTTGTATAGGTTGCGGTTGTATTTGAGTTTCTTTTTTACAGCTTATAGTGAACACTGACCATGTAAGCAGTAAAATCATTGCAAATATTTTCATAATAATTACTTTTATTGTCTTCCAAATGTAGAGAGATAAATAAGCTGAAATTATGATTCAAGTCGCTTTAGAACAATTATGTAATAATCTCTTCATATTGTGTAATGCAATTTTTCAGATTTTTATGAAATCAGAATATTATAAAAGTTTTTCATTATAATTCACTGTTATATATCAATTAAATAAAATCAAGAGTAATGATATAATATTTAATCATTTTCTTGTAATTCTTCAATTTTAATGTTTCGATACTTTTACAAAAAAAGTAGATGACTGCAATTTTCAACTGGAGAGATATCTGGATGGGCAAAGAAGAATGGATCTTTCTTTATGAAGTAATCATCCGTACTTCAATCATGTTTCTAGCCATTATAATAGGCCTTCGAGTACTTGGAAAAAGGGGAATAAAACAGCTTTCGATCTTTGAACTGGTTGTAATTATAGGATTAGGTTCTGCTGCAGGCGATCCTATGATGAACAAAGACGTAGGAATCGTTCCATCGCTACTGATCTTCCTTGTAATCATTGGTCTGTATCGGGGCATTACCTTTATTATCGGAAGAAACAGGAAGTTTGAAAATCTGGTGGAAGGACAATCATTATGTCTCATTAAAGAAGGTTATTTTTCTATCAAAAATTTTCAAAAAGAAGCATTAGGATCTTATGAATTGTTTTCTGAACTGCGGCTAAAAGGAATCTCCCAACTCGGACAGGTAAAAACAGCAATAGAAGAAATCTCAGGCGAAATCAGCGTTTTTTATTATCCTGATGAAGAGGTAAAATATGGTTTATCTATCATGCCCGGTTGTTTTGACACCAGCATTACATTCATCGAAAAACAAGGCCATTATTCATGTATCAACTGTGGATTTACGGAAATAAAACAAAGCGGAGCTGCCGGAAACTGCATCAAATGCGATTGCAATCAGTGGACTGTCTCAAGCAACGAAAAAAGAATTACATAGGCTAAGATTAACCTACAAAAACAACAAATTCTCATGTATACAGAAATAAGCCATTTGCTCCTCAAAGCAAATGAAACCATAAGTGTTGCAGAAAGCGTAACCTCAGGCTACCTTCAATTTGAACTCTCACAGATGGAAAATGCCTCTCAGTTTTATAAAGGAGGCTTAACCGCATTTTGGCCTGAAGAAAAGATAAGATTTCTACAGATTGATGCCGGAGAAGCAAAAAGATGTGACTGCGTATCGGAGAATATTGCACAAACTATGGCTTTGAACATTGCAAAGATATTCAATACAAATTGGGGAATTGCGGTGACAGGATATGCAACTCCGGTTGAAGAATCCGGGCATAAGATTTTTTCATTTTTTGCCATATCGCATAACAACAAAATTGTATTATCAGAGAGAATAAAACTTCATCCGAAAACGCCAGCCCGTGATGTACAGACATTTTATACTGATTATATTTTAAGAAGCTTTCAATGCGAGCTCAAAAAACAATCATTCCCGCTAAAACCATCATTATGAATATCCAAATCAATATATTCTGATGAAACCAAAATTACAACAGCTGCCATAATAACCTTGAAGACTATACAATAGATAGCATACATCGAATGTGAGAAATGCAGAAACCAATCAATGAAAAAATAAAATATGGAAAATTTAAAATTGAAAAATAAAAAAGTGCTGATTTCCGGTGCCGACAGCGGAATAGGAAAAGCTGTTGCTTTGCTTTTTGCACGGGAAGGAGCAGATATAGCCATCCTTTATTACAAAGACGATAACGATGCAGAAAAAACAAAAAGCGAAATTACCGCACTCGGCCGAAAATGCGTCATATTTTCAGGCGATGTTAATGATTATCAGTTTTGTGAAAGGTCAATAGAAGAAACAATTTCAGTATTCGGAAAAGTGGATATTCTGATTAATAATGCTGGAACACAATTTCCGGCTGACGACATCTGCAACCTTGAAGAGGAAAACATCAGGACAACTTTTAATTCCAATATAGTCGGAATGATTCTTCTGACAAAAGCGGTTTTCCCATATCTTGAAGAAGGAAGCTGCATTATCAATACTACATCCGCTACAGCTTATCAGGGGCATCCGGAATTACTTGATTATTCGGCTACAAAAGGAGCAATCGTATCATTCACAAGATCGCTTGCACTCCAAAGCAAACCCAAAGGAATCCGTGTAAATGCAGTTGCTCCAGGACCTGTTGCCACTCCTCTTACTGAGCAGACCTTCGGAGAAGAAAAAGAAGACATGAGCCAGCCTCCATTAAAGCGCAATGCTTCTCCTGATGAAATTGCGCACAGTTTCCTGTTTTTAGCATCTGATGCATCGGTACAAATTACCGGGCAGGTTTTGCATCCCAATGGCGGATTAATTGTAAACGGTTAAAAAAATAAAAAAATGAACGGAGTCATCATTCAGTTTTTCCATTGGTATCATCCCGGCAATTTGTGGAACGAATTTGTTGAAAAAGCCGCATTCCTGAAAGAATCAGGATTTACAGCCATTTGGTTTCCGCCCGCGGTAAAGTGTAATGATGGGATATCAGGAAGAGGATATGATGTCTATGATCTTTATGACCTTGGCGAATTCGACCAAAAAGGAGGAATCTCCACAAGATACGGAACAAAAGAAGAGTATCTGAAAGCAATCGAAACTGCACATCAATACGGACTGCAAGTGTACGCAGACATTGTTCTGAACCACAGAATGGGCGGAGATGAAAAAGAAATAATAACCGTACATCAGGTCAATGAAGACAACCGTAAAAAAAATATCAGCGAAGTTTTTCAGGCGGAAGCTTTCACAAAATTCAGCTTCCCTGGAAGAAACAGAAAATATTCTGAATTTATATGGGATCATCATTGTTTCAGCGGGATAGACGAAGTTTTCATTAATCAAGAAAAATCAAAAGGAATTTTCAAAATCCATAATGAATACGGAACCGGATGGAATGATGCAGCAAGCCATCAATTCGGAAATTATGATTATCTGATGGGAGCCGATGTAGAATTCAGGAATCCTCATGTAGTACAGGAACTTAAAAACTGGATCAGATGGTACATTGAAACTACAAAAGTAGACGGGCTTCGGCTGGATGCATTAAAGCATATTTCCTCAGATTTTTTAAAAGATTGGATTACCTATATTAAAGAAGAAATTAATGAAAACTTTTTTCTGGTAGGAGAATTCTGGAAAGATAAAGCCGATCCGATATCCGAATTTTCCGATAAGATGAATGGTATTATTTCCTCATTTGCAGTGCCGCTTCATTACCGCTTTTGTGAAGCTTCGTGTAAAGGAAGTTCTTATGACTTAAGAGATTTATTGAATGATACTTTTTTTGAAAAAAATCCGCTTCTGTCTGTTTCATTTGTCGAAAACCATGATACTCAAAAAATGCAGGCTTTGGAATCTCCCGTAGAAAGCTGTTTCAAGCCTTTGGCTTATGCTCTTATCCTGATGTCTGAAAATGCTTATCCTTGCGTTTTTTATCCGGATCTTTTCGGGGCAGATTACACAGATAAAAATAAAGAAGGGCAAGAAGAAAAAGTTGTGATTCCAAAAATAGAAATTCTTCCGAAGCTACTGCAAGCGAGACAGAAATTTGCATACGGAGAACAGGTAAATTACTTTGACCATCCGAATTGTATCGCCTGGATCAGAAAAGGAAATGACAAAAATCCCGGCTGCATTGTCATTATTTCCAACAGCGAGGAAGGCTGGAAAGAAATAAACCTCGGAAAAGAAAAAGCCTGTTTAAAATTCTATGACTTTCTTAGCCATCGCAACGATGAAGTTGAACTTGGTGAAGAAGGAAAAGGGATATTTCCTGTCAATCCCGCATCAGTCAGCATTTGGGTAAAGAGAGAGTAAAAGGATACATTTTATTAAAATTTAAAATGTAAGTACATAAATCTACACGAAATATATAAAGTTCCCTAGTTTTTTTATAATACCTCAAACTAAGCATTTAGATACCTTTACAACTTCCTTAATTGCTTCATTTACAGTTGAAAACCACATATCCACCAATCCACTAACAAGTAAAATTTGAAAAAATGAAAAAAAACAAAAACGACCAGAACGCAAAAGCGGAACAGCTGAAAGATCATACTACACAAAATGAGGATCAGAAGCTTACTACCAATCAGGGGCTGAAAATCAATAACAATCAGGATTCCCTGAAATCAGGAGAAAGAGGCCCCACGCTTCTTGAAGACTTTATACTGAGAGAAAAAATTACTCATTTCGATCACGAGAGAATTCCTGAAAGAATTGTTCATGCGAGAGGTTCGGGAGCTCACGGTGTTTTTAAACTTCATACAAGCCTTGAAAAATATACAAAGGCAAAATTTTTAACAGAAGAAGGAAAAGAAACCCCTGTATTTGTACGATTTTCCACAGTGGCAGGAAGCCGCGGAAGCACCGATCTTGCAAGAGATGTAAGAGGCTTTGCCGTTAAATTCTATACTGAAGAAGGTAATTATGATCTTGTTGCCAACAATATGCCCGTATTTTTCATACAGGATGCTATAAAATTCCCAGATCTCATTCATGCCGTAAAACCCGAACCTGACAACGAGATTCCGCAGGCAGCCTCTGCTCATGATACTTTTTGGGATTTTATTTCGCTCATGCCGGAAAGCATGCACATGATTATGTGGCTGATGAGCGACCGCGCAATTCCGAGAAGTTACAGGATGATGGAAGGTTTTGGTGTGCATTCATTCAAGTTCATTAATCATGAAGGAAATGCTCATTTTGTTAAATTCCATTTTAAACCAAAACTCGGCGTACATTCCGTAGCTTGGGACGAAGCCACAAAAATATCAGGAAAAGACCCAGATTTTCACAGAAGAGACCTTTGGGAAGCGATTGAAAACGGTGCTTTTCCGGAATGGGATTTTGGTGTACAGCTGATTCCCGAAGAAGATGAGCATAATTTTGATTTTGACCTTTTGGATCCGACGAAAATTGTCCCAGAAGAGCTGGTGCCAGTACAAATCTTCGGAACTCTGACTTTAAATAGAAATCCTGACAATTTCTTTGCAGAAACCGAGCAGATCGCTTTCCATCCCGGTCATCTTGTCCCGGGAATTGATTTCAGCAATGATCCTCTTTTACAGGGAAGACTGTTTTCTTATACAGATACACAGCTTTCAAGACTGGGTTCTCCGAATTTTCATGAAATCCCGATTAACAGATCCTTACAAACCGTTCATAATAACCAACGTGACGGACATATGCGCCAACAAATTGTCAAAGGAAAAGTAAGCTACGAACCAAATTCTATCAGCGGAGGCTGTCCTTTTCAGGCTATGATGAAAGAAGGAGGATTCAGCTCACAAACTGAAAGAACACATGGAGAAAAAATAAGAGCCAGAAGCCAAAGCTTTGTAGATCATTATTCACAGGCAAAGCTTTTTTACAACAGCCAGTCGGAGCCAGAAAAAACTCATCTTCAAAATGCGTTGATTTTTGAGCTTTCAAAAGTGAAAATCCCATCAATAAGAGAACGCATGGTAGGCCAGCTTGCTTTTATTGATAAAAACCTTGCTGAAACTGTTGCAAAAAAAACAGGAGTTAAAGTTACAAAGCTATCACAACCTAATGGCAGTATTCCTGCAGATGCCAATCCTAAAACCCTGCAAAGCAAAGAAAGAGAACCTGCGGTAAAAAAATCCTCTGCCCTCAGCATGGCAGATACAGTAAAAAACACTATCAAAAGCCGCATTGTCGGTTTTATCATGGCAGACGGCGTGAATGCTGCAGATGCAAACCAACTGAAAAGCAAACTTGAAAGCAAAAGTGCAACAGTACAAATTATCAATGAAACTCTTTCTCCTATAACTGCAGATGACGGAAGTATATTTGTTCCGCAACATTCTCTTACAAGCACCGCAAGTGTGTGTTTTGATGCCTTTTACATTTGCAGTGGAGAAAAATCTGTACAAACCTTAATGAATCCGGTCAATAAGCCTGGAACCATTCATTTTGTGAATGAAGCTTACAAACATTGCAAAGCAATCTATTTCGGAGAAGGCACAGAACTTATCTACGACAGCAGTAATATCGTGACCAAGCAGCATTCTGACCCTGCTATTATTGCTTCATCAGACAAGAAGGGCGATGAACTATTCATCAAAGCTATCGCCAACCACCGCGTTTGGGAACTTGAGACAGAAAGGAACAATCCTGCATAAAGGCGAAGAATCTTAATAGCAGCAAATAATAATTAATAAAAATTCATTACTAAAAAATAAATGCTATGAACAGGGACGGCGCACGAAAAAGCATCTGGCAGGAAGAAATCAAAAGCTTCCCTGCAGAAAACAATCTTCAGGAAACTTTCGATATAGCTATTGTAGGTGCTGGTATTACTGGAGTTTCCACAGCATATCGTTTACAGAAATCCGGAAAAAAATGTATTCTCCTGGAATCTGCCAACCTCGGTTTCGGTACAACAGGCGGAACAACTGCACATCTCAACACTTTTTTTGATACCACTTATGCAGAAGCTATCAAGGATTTTGGGATCGACAATGCAAAGCTCCTTGCAAAAGCTGCCGGTGAAGCTCTGCAAATAATTCATTCCAACATTTTGGAAAATAATATTGAGTGTGACTTTAAAAAAAAGAAAGCCCATCTTTTTGCTTTAGATGAAAAACAGGGAAAACAGCTTGAAGATCTCGTAGAAGGCGCAGAAAAAGCAGGAGTTAAAATGAATTACGTTAACAAAATTTCATATCCTTTTGCTTTCAGTAAAGCAGTTGAAATTCCGGATCAAGGGCAATTCCATCCGATAAAATATATCAAAAGCCTTGCAGAAGCCTACCTTACTCTCGGAGGAATCATAAAAGAAAACTGCCTATATGAAAGCCACGAAGAAGACAAGGAAGCAGTCACCCTGAAAACTTCCGGTGGAATGATCAAAGCAAGACACGTCGTATATGCCACTCATATTCCTCCCGGCCTCAGCGTACTTCATTTTATGAATGCACCTTATCGAAGTTATGTAATGGCCTTTACATTAAAAAACAAAGAATATCCGGAAGAATTAGGATATGACCTTACCGATCCTTATCATTATTATCGTGTACACGAAGTTAACGGGGAAAAACTGCTGATCGCAGGCGGAGAAGATCACAAAACCGGACATTCAGAAGATACGGGGGAATGTTTTTCCAGGCTCGAAAATTATATACGGAAACATTTTGAAGTCGATCTTGTGAAGTACAGCTGGTCAAGCCAATATTATGAACCTGTGGACGGTTTGCCATATATCGGAGTTTTGCCTGAAAGTAAAGGTAAAATTTTTACCGCTACAGGATTCCGGGGAAATGGGATGATCTTCGGAACACTTTCATCAAAAATTATTTCTGACCTTATTAATACCGGTACAAGCAAGTTCGAAAAACTCTTTCATCCTTCACGGATAAAACCAATTGCCGGATTTTCAGAATTCATGAAGGAAAGTGCGGCTGTTGCTGTTGATTTTGTTAAAGATAAGATGTTTACTGAACGCATCCATTCCTTTGCAGAAATTGCGGAAGGAGAAGCAAAAGTCGTAAGATTCGAAGGAAAATCATACGCTCTCTACAAAGAAAAGGGCGGAAAAACTCATATACTCAGAAGTTCTTGCCCGCACGCCAAATGCGATGTACGCTGGAACAGTGCAGAAATTTCATGGGACTGTCCTTGCCACGGATCACGTTTTAATGTGAATGGTAAAGTTCTGACAGCTCCTTCTGTAAAAAATCTCATACGAATAGATGAAGATGAGCTCTAATTTAAAATAAAATATATCATGTCCAAAAAAAGTTTCTTATACCGTAACAGCCTAGGAATTGTCCTAATTGTGTTGATGATAATTTCCTTAGCAGGGCAGATTTTTACAGGATGGAATACTGAAAACAAAGAACTTGCCGAGGAAGGCCAGGCTTTGCTCAATCTCAGCAGCTATCTTCATAGCGGGCATTTTATACAGGCAACCTTTGAGAATTGGGAAAGCGAATTCCTGCAGATGATGCTGTATGTCCTGCTTACGGTTTCACTTCGGCAGAAAGGCTCCAGCGAATCCAAATCCCTTGAAGAAAAAGAAGAGGTCGACCGTGAACCTCAGCCTCATTCAAAAGCACCATGGCCGGTGAAAAAAGGAGGATGGTATCTGAAACTTTACAAGCACTCATTATCAATTGCTTTCGGAATACTTTTCCTGATAAGTTTTTCGCTGCATTTTTTTGGAAGTTATAAAGATTATCAGTCGGAACAGCTTATTAAAAACAAAATTTCAGTAAGTGCAGGTGATTATTTTTTTGAATCAAGATTCTGGTTCGAATCTTTTCAGAACTGGCAAAGCGAGTTTCTGGCGGTAGCTTCTATCGTCATTTTGTCGATCTGGCTGCGTGAAAAAGGCTCACCGGAATCCAAACCTGTTGATATGTCCAACGACGAAACTCCATAACCTTAAAAATTCTAAATAATGAATAAATCCGCTAAAATAATTCCCGGAATTCCTGAACAGCAACAAGGAGGATTTCATGATACCGAAAGTAAAAAATGTTTTGATAACCCCGAAATTGCTGCTGAAAAGTTCCAAATCCTGAAAGAGCGTCTTTTTTCAGTCAACTCATGGAAAGAATACAGCGGAATTGGTGCGGAATTTCGCCTGTTTAATCCACAAGGTGAAGCAATATCTGCCATTCCTGAAGAAAGTAATTATATCCGCATCGATATTCCAGGTCCTGGAGATATTGAGGCTAACGGTTTTGATTGGGTAAACATCCGTAAAATAAGCACAAGCTTCACCAAAGAAAATGAAGTTGAAAACATTCTTATAGAATGCGGCCCTTCGATTGATCCTACGCAACCCGGGAATTCTCATATTGCTCATTTTTATAACCAAGAAGCAACTTCCACCTTTGTGATTTCCAGAAGCAGAAACTGCCTGCATGCTGCAATCTACGGAAGGAATGAAATCCCCAACACAAGACAAGCTGCATTTGTGGATAAAATAAGAAATACGATGGTTGCTTCCCTAGGAATGGTCGGACTTTCCAAAATACAATGGAAACTTTTAACAGACGGCCTGCTTGATTTTTAATTCCAATTAAAAAACATTAATAAAAGACTCACATATGAAAAAGCATATTATCATTGTAGGCGGAGGATTTGCTGGGATTAACCTCATCAAATCTTTAAAGAATGACAAGCGGTTCCGCATCACTTTGGTTGATAAGAACAATTATCATTTTTTCCCGCCTCTTATTTATCAGGTAGCCACTTCATTTATTGAAGCTTCCAATATAAGCTATCCTTTCCGAAGGCTTTTTTCAAGGTTTGAAAATGTCAGTTTTCATATGGGAAGCTTTCTGAATGTTTTTCCTGAAAGCAAAACTATTGAAACTGAAACAGGAATCCTTCAATACGACTATCTTGTACTTGCCATCGGAACAGAATCCAATTTTTTCGGGATGGAAAACGTAAAAAAACATGCCCTCCCCATGAAAAATATTGAAGAAGCGCTGTATCTCCGAAACCACATGCTTCTCAATCTTGAGGAAGCTGCCCGTAATAAAAACATCAGAGCTGCAGAAAAGCTGCAGAATATTGTGATTGCTGGCGGCGGCCCTACTGGTGTTGAGCTTGCAGGAATGCTGGCCGAAATGGGAAAATATATTGCAGCATTGGAATATCCTGAAATCAAGCTGCAGCTTTCCAGCCTTTATTTAATTGATGCTTTGCCTTCACTTCTCTCGCCGATGAGCAAAATGGCACAGGAAACAGCTTATGAAAATCTTCAGAAATTGGGTGTTAAAATTCTTCTCAATGTTTCTGTTAAAGATTATGCGGATGGAAAAGTAATACTTTCCGACGGAAAGTCTATTGAAACCAAAACCCTGATATGGACATCCGGAGTGACTGCCAGACAAGTACCCGGAATTCCGGAAGAAAACATAGGCCAAGGAAAAAGGATAAAAGTGAATGCATATAATAAAATCAGCAATGTGCCCGATGTTTACGCACTGGGAGATCTCTGCCTTATGCTTACTGAAGAAAAATATCCAAAAGGTCATCCTCAGCTTGCCCAAGCTGCAATACAGCAGGCAAAAAATCTCGGAAAAAACTTTAAACGTATGGAAGTAAACCAGCCTTTGATCCCATTCCGATATGATGATAAGGGCAGTATGGCGATTATCTCAAAATTCAGGGCCGTGGTTGATCTTCCGAAATTCTCTTTCAAAGGTTTTTTTGCTTGGGTAACCTGGCTTTTTATTCATATCATTCCGCTGGTCGGATTTGGAAACCGGGTTCGGCTGGCTTTTGAATGGCTGCGTTTATTCATCACCAACAATCCTTCTATAAGATTAATTTTATATCCCGAAAAAAATTCCAGCCAGAAATAATTTTTTATTTCATTTTAATCAAAAATATGGGTTTGCACTCGAACCTAAGCATATTTTCTTTAATTTAAATTAACCTGAATTCGGATTACGCAAAGCTAAACAAAGAACATTAAAAAATTCTTTATCTCGAACTCAGGTTAAATTAAGACAATTCTTTTTGAAAAAATCTTTTCATCAGGCGCTTTTCATAAATTATATGGTAAACCTAATGTTTATCAGGTACTTCCGTTTTCAAATTCAATAAAATAGTTGTAACTTCAATACATTAAAAAATCATAAAATGAGTGTCGATAAAAAGATTCTGGAAGCTAAGACCAATCAGGAATTAGAAGATTACATCAAACCGGAAAGCAAATATGTTCCGGAGGCAAGAATTTATGCTTTTGAAATTTTACAGTCACGAGGACGTCAACTGACTGAGGATGAACAGCAAAAATGCAGCGCATTGAAAAATGAAGAATCCGAACACAGCGAAATCTTCATTCATCCTAACCTTAAAAAAGCGGCAAACCTGATCTATCTTTCAGGAGCGCTGGGAATTGCAAATATGATCTGGACTTTTGAAAAGTTCACTTCTCCGTTTGCTGTTTTAGTCGGTATTCTTGTCATTGCTTTTATATTTGTCATCGGAAATCAGATCGAAAAAGGAAATGAAATAGCCCGATATCTATTCATTATTATATTCTGTCTCGGACTGATCGCGATTTCTGGTGTTCTGCTTACTATGGCTGCAGATCCTGTTTTGGGAATTTTGAACATCTTCCAGACAGTTTTACAGCTTTGGGCGGTGATTCTTCTGATCAGGATGCCAAAACCGGTTAAATTATAAGTGCCGGCTTTTCAGTTTCGTATTTTTTAAATATTTAATTCCGTTATTTTGACTGAATGTAACAATGATTGTGATAATGGAAAACCTCACTTAGTTTGTCAACAACCATATGAATCCCAATAAAATATTTTGATTTTCAACAAGATAGATAAAAATAGTGCAAGAATAGTATAACAAAAATTATCATTCATCAGACATACTTTTGTTTATTTGCAGCACCAATTTCCGGGCTATCTATGAAGGGCAAAAACACAAATGATGAAAAAAGAATCCCTGCATTTTCACAATTTTTCGTGAGAATGCTTTGTGCTTTTCTTTTATTTATTTTTCATTTTGGTTTTGCAGGAATCCATTTTGATGAGAACGCAGTTTTAGACGCTGAAGAAGAAACTGAGCTTTCTTTACCTGACGGTCATGAAGCACAAAATATCGAGCCTGAAAAAGCTAAAATCTATGTAACCGAAGGCACCACAATCGTCAATTTGGACGAAAATGTAGATGTTGTTTTAATTAAAAATTTACCTGCAGAAAAAGAAATTAAAGCCGAAAAAGATTTATTCGCTAGTTCAGAACCTAAAACTCAAAAGAAAATCTCTACAAAAACAGAAGTAAAAACACCTCCTTCTGTAAAGTATTTTCTGAAGCCGCTTTCATCGGAATTTCTGTTCTGCTTAGCTAATCATACAGATTGTGTGGTAATCGGTACCTCACAAAATTTCAAGATAAAATTTTATAGCCTGAGAGACTCCATTGAAACCGTTCTCCAAATCTCTGCGAAACTGGGTAAAATTATTTATGATCCTGTAAATTCTTTTTTCCTGAAGAATGTTATCGCTGCCCATTCTACAAGACCTCCTCCTTTTATTCTGCATCTATAAATTATTCATCGTCAACGGCTACTTTCGATTCGCTTCTTTTGATGAGCAGATGTTTTTGACATCTGTCAATTGATAAAGAGGAAGTATCTTTTGTGCCAAACATAAACCAACTTATACTATCATTTTTTTAATTATAAAACACAATTATGAATATTCAAATCAAATCTTTTGCGTATTTGAAATTTAAAATTTCATTAGTCGTATCATTAATGCTCATAGCAATGTCTGTTCAGGCACAAACTGATATTGCTGTCAATCTGATCGGTCCGGTAAGTGCTGTACCCGGATCAACTACTAATTTTACAGTCGCAGTAACAAATAACGGAACTGGAAACGCAACTAATGTAAGGGTAAAACTTCCGGCAGTTTCTAATTTTACTGCAACAAGCGTTACCTGTAGTGCAGGTGCCGGTACCGGTGCTTCTGCCTCTTGCCCTTCTTCGTTAACTTTAGCAGCATTACAGGGAACAGGTCTTGTTGTTCCTTCATTACCGGATGGAAGCGGCATCACTTTTACCGTAACCGGAACTGTAAGTAGCACATCAGGAACAATTGTTACCAATACTGCTACAGTAGAATATTCCAGCGATTCTAGCACGGCCAATAATACTTCCACAATCAATACAGGGATTTTTAATATAC
>DAMDNI010000062.1:0-1135 GCA_032083825.1 Bergeyella sp.
AACGCTGGCATCGCATAAGTTGGCCACGTAAATCCACTGATGATAAATGCCGGCGATGCAATTACCATTAAAATCTGCGTAGCCTTTAACGCATCCGGAATCAGAATGCTGAAAAGTACGCCGAGATTTGTGCAGGCAATAATAAAAGCAGCCGTTACCAAAAAGAAATTCCATACATTATCAGGCGCAGGAATCATAAAATATTTACTGCAAAGAAAAAAAACAAGGATATTCAAATTTGAAAAAAGCCAAACCGGAAGACATTTTATGGCCATAACAAGAATTGCATACTTTTCTTTCCCTGCAAAATCTTTAATGAAAGATTCTCTTTTGAATTCTTCAGAAAAAGTAACAGCCATCGCCAATAAAATCACTTGCTGCAACACCACTGCCATCATTGCCGGCCACATGAAAACCAAATAATTGCTGGTTGTATTGAACATCGTAATGTAATTCGCTTTAAAAGGCTCAAATTGTGTAGAAGCCTGATCTTGCTGCATACCTTTTTTCTGCAAAGCTTTCATTTCAGCGCCTGCAGAAAATGTTCCCAATGTCAGCTGCAAAGCTTTTGTAGCAAAATTTGCGGTAAGAACATTTACTGTATTAATATAAACATTGATTTCCGGATATTTTTTCTGAAGCATCATCGCTTCAAAACGTTCAGGAATGACCACTACTGCAGCTGCTTCTGTCCTGATGACTTCATCTTTCAGATTGGCTGGTTCCTGCTCATAATTTAGAAGATGTATGCTTTGATTGTCTTCCAGCATTGCAATCAGCTGCTGAGACATCGGTGTTTTGTCATGATTGATGACCATTACCGGAATATCCGTTACTTTTCCTTTTTGATAAGTAGAACCAATCAGTATTGCATAAATAATAGGTGCAAGAAAGAATACGGACAATAAAGTTTTATTGGTCAGAAAGAGCTTAAACTCTCTTTTTAACAAATATTTTAATTGTTTCATAACTCTGCATTTAATTATTCAACAATCACAACGCTTGAATTCACTAAAAGCTGATTGGCTTTTGTTTTGTCAGCCGGAACGACTTTAATTTCGTAAACTGCATCTTCAGGCTGAAAATCAGGAAAGGCTGTGGTAATATCTGCGTATTTTGTCAGCTGCTTAATGGA
>DAMDNI010000062.1:1145-13297 GCA_032083825.1 Bergeyella sp.
TTTTCCCTGAAATTCTGTATTTCCATAAAGTGATTTCATTTTCAGAGACATTCCTTTCTGATATTTCGACATTTTGCTTTCCGGAATCGTAAACCTGAAGTAGCTTGAATTCGGAATATAACCGTTAAACAATGCATAACCGGCAGTTGCGAGTTCTCCTTTTTGCAACGAAATCGTTTCAATTTCCATATCATTTGTAGCGATTACATACCTTTCGGAATACGCAACATTGGCTTCCTGAAGTGCTCCCATAGCCTGATTGGCCTGACCTTCGGCCATTCCTATTTTTTCGTAGCGTGTTCCGATTTCCACGTCGTGTAATTCAGCATTTACTGCGTCCAGTTGTGCTTTTGCACCTTGATATTTTGCGGAGATCTCATCAAAATTCTGAGGAGACATCAGGCTGTCTCTGAACATATTTTTGGCTCTTCCATACGATTTTTGTGCAAAGTCATACTGTTCCTGTAAGCCTTTTTGCTTGGCTTTTAATTGTTTCAGCTGATCTGTTGTCGCTCCGTTTTTTGCCATTTGCTGCTGCATTTTTGCCGCCTCAGTTGCTCCTTTTGCCTGAGCAATTTTCGCAGAAACTTCAGGAATATCCAGCTTGGCTAATGTATCTCCTGCTTTTACAGTTTGTCCTTCTTCTACATAGATTTCAAGAATTCTTCCGGTAACTTTCGGAGCGAAGGAAATGACTTCTTTTCTTGTTTTTCCTTCAATGGATTTTTCTGCAGCACTTTCTTTACAGGAAACTGCAGAAATCAAAATGAATAAAGATAAGGTGGTGAATATATTTTTCATTGTCTGTTTGTTTTATGATGATTATAGTTTTTCGAGGTCTAAATTCTGGGTAGATTTCATCAATTCGATTGCACTTCTCCTTTGATTGAAAATCGCTGTCTGATATTCAAGCTCAGTATTCTCATAATCGTTTTCGGCATCAATGAGATCGGAAGACTTTTTGGTTCCGTAACGGAATTCTTTTTCTACATTTTCCAACGCATTTTTGGCGATGCTTTTTGCTTTTTCTTTCAGCTTGATCTGCGCTTCAGCGATATCGTAATTCGTCTGGTTATTAGCAAGATTGAGGTTAAGCTTCTTTTGAGCGTCTCTTTTTTTATTTTCCAGAATATCTTTATTAATTTTTTCCTGCTCAACATTTGTTACGCCTTCTTTTCCGTCAAAAATATCCCATTTGAAACCGATCCCTGCCTGAAAAAGTGGAAAAATATTCAGATTGGAAGGATTCAGGTCCAGCTTGCTGCTCAGTCCTGAAATAAGGTCTTTTGAAGTCGAAATATGATTATCATACAATCCGAGATAAGAGAGCGAAGTTTGTGCCTGCACTTTCGGAACCCACCATCTTTCTTCTGCTTTGATTTTGTATTCAGAAGCTTTAATCCCATGATTTAAAGCCTGGATTTCTGCTCGTTTTTCGACATTACTTTCCAGAACTGCATATTCTATTTTCTTAAGTTCAGGCTTTATTTGTGCAATCCTTTCCCTTTCAATTCCTGTAAGAAGGTGAAGCTGTGTGACCAGAAGTTTTTTTTTGCCTTCATATTCAACAATTTTGGAATCCAGAATGGCTTGTGCAAGCTCAATTTTCCGATGATCATAAGGTGTGATCAATCCGTAACCTAAAGCTTTATCAGCTGTTTTCCTGTTGATTTCCAATCTTTTCTTTCCTTCATCCAAAACTTTTCCTGATTCCTGAAGAAGTGCAAAAGTGTCGTAAGCTCTTGAAATTTCTGTAATGATATCATCTTTGCTTTTCTCCATCAGCTTTTGCTCGGCCAGATTTTTTTCTCTGTTAGCTTCTTTCAGATATTTCACTTTTCCTCCGGAATATACCAGTACGGAAGCTTCTGCTTTTGCCATCGCAGAAATCCCTGAAAGATTGAGTGCATTGGAAGTTTCGGGAATACTCATTCCCGGAAAAATGCCTGCAATAGGCGGAATCCCGATTTCTGGTGTTTTGAAGTTTGCGGAAGTGTAAAGATAGCCTGCTTTTCCTGTGAGGTCCACTTTCGGAAGAAATACATCTTTCAGCCTTTCGTCATTCAGATGAGTCAGCCTGTTTTGCAGAACCTGCTCATTCAAAGTTCCGTCATTGACTAAAGCGCTGTCAATTAATTCCTTTAAAGTCGGTACAGATTGTGAAAATACAAAAGCCGGAAAAAGCAGAAATAATGCAAGATATCTTGTATTAATTGTCTTCATTTCTGTTGATTGTTTGTTTGTTGGTACAAATTTCCGGCTATTCGGCAGAAATGTTTTTGACAAAAGTCAAAAAATAACCACTTCTGAAAATTTCAAAAGTGGTTTATAGTAATATTTTTTATTATGATTAATGTTCGTGTTCAAAATCATCAATTTTACCTGAAAGAATTCTTTTTTGAATCATAAAATAAGCAATAGCTAATGCTGACGCTATAAACATCCATCCCAATGCAACAGAAAGACCATAACTTGAATTTGAAGTGTTGTAAATCGTAAGAGCAGGATTTATTTTATTATTGGAAGGCAGAATCATTGGAAACATGGAAAGGAAAGAGCTTGTAATTCCTCCAATAATCATCGCTGAAGAACATAAAAACGGGATCAGCGGATTCTTGATTTTTCTAACCCAAAATAACCCAATAAATCCTACAGAGAACAGCAGCGGAAAAATAAAGATGAGAAAATGTTTATCAAAAATCCTGAAAACTTCGCCATTTACTTTCCCCCAAACTGCTAATGAAATGATTAGAAAAAACAAGACTGCAAAATTACTGTAATAAACATATTTCTTAAGCCTAGGAATCAGGGTGGAATTGGTTTTAAGAATAATCCAATTTGCTCCGTGAATTGATAAAATTAAAAATCCAAGAATCGCAATCAATGTCGTAAACCAATCTAAAACACCGGCTTCCGGAACAAGCGGGCTGAATTCTTCATTCCATAAAGGAAGGAAAAAATAATGCGGTTCGTACAAAGATTTTCCATCGGTAACCTGCCCCATATTTACACCTCGAACCAAATTTCCTAAAGCAGCTCCACAAAAAACCGCAAGCAAAAGACTTGAAATTCCGAAAGCTTTGTCCCAGAAACTTTTCCAGACTTCGTTATTGAAATGATTTCTCAGTTCCAGACCTGTTGCCCTAAAAATCATCAGCCAAAGCAAAATAATCAATGGTAAATAAAAACCACTAAAAACCGATGCATAATACACCGGAAATGCCATGAATAAAAGCCCGCCTGCAACCACAAGCCATACTTCATTAAAATCCCAAAATAAGCCCGCAGATTTTGCAACGAGTTTTTTTTCTTCTTCCGTTTTTGCAAAAAACAGGTGAATAATCCCGGTTCCGAAATCATACCCGTCAAGAACGAAATAAACGCAAACAACAAAAAGCAATATTGAATACCAAAGAATTTCCATAATTATGCGTGGTGTTTTTCAGGACCTTTTAATATTAATTTCATCACAAGAACCACGAAAAGCAGACCAAGTAAAAGATATAAACCAATGAATCCTAGTAAAGTGAATAAAGTATTTCCCGAAGAAACATGCGGCGAAATCCCTTCCGAAGTTTTCAGTAAACCATATACCAGCCAAGGCTGTCTTGCTAATTCTGCTGTATACCAGCCCGCAAGATTCGCGATATAAGCAAACGGAGCCAAAAGCATCATCATCCACATCAGGAAACGATTATTAAAAATCCTTCCTTTACGAAGCAGAACAGCTGCCATGAGAAACACCGCGATAAAAACCGTACCTAATCCAATCATGATATGATAAGAATAATACAATGCAGGAATATTATCAGGAAGTTCTTCCTTTTTAAAATCATTCATTCCCGGAACTGATTTTGTGAAACTCTGATAGGTCAGAAAACTCAAAACTTTTGGGACTGCAATTGCGTTATCCAGTTTTTTCTCTACAATATTCGGCTGCCCTATGAGAATAATTTCTGAACCTTCTGGTTGTGTTTCAAAAATCCCTTCCATTGCGGCAAAACCTGGAGCGTGATATTGGGCAACATTTTTTGCATTTAAATCTCCTGTCGGAAAAGCAACCAGAATGCTGGAAAAAGCACCGAAGATAATTCCCCAGTTTAATAAAAGTTTTCCGAATTGTAAATTCCTTTTACTCATCACATAAAAAGCTCCGATACTCGAAACTACAAAAGCGGAAGTAACCATGGAAGCCATTTGATTATGAAAATAAGAAGGCAAAAGCCACGGATTTGAGAACAATGCCCAGAAATTTTTCAAAACATATCTTCCGTTTTCCAAAACTTCGTAGCCAACTGGAAACTGCATCCAGGAATTGGTTGCCAAAATGAGAAAACCACTTAACCACGAACCTAAAAATATCATCAATGCACAGAAAAAATGCAGCTTCTGCCCCATCCATTTTTCACCAAAAATAAATAATGCGAGAAACGATGATTCCAGAACGAAAGAAAACATTCCTTCCATTGCGAGAGTTTGTCCGATGATTCCACCTGTCAATTCAGAAAACTTCGCCCAATTCGTCCCAAATTGAAATTCCATCGGGATTCCTGTGATTACGCCCATCATAAAATTCAGCGCAAAAATTTTCATTAAAAATTTGGAAGCATCATTATAGATCAGTTTTTGTGTCCGGAAATGCATGAATTTGAAGGCCACAATAATGAGCGAAAGTCCCATTGTAAGCTGCGGAAACAAATAATGAAAAGTAATGGTAAACGCAAACTGTACACGGTGATAAAAAAGAATATCCTCCATTTTTGTCAGGAAATTTTTAGGATTTATTTCCCCAAATTTAGCGTATTATTCCTGAAAACGCTGGTTTTTGAGATTCAAATTTTCTATCATTAAATTTGCATGGAAAGAGATACGGTAACTCCTGCAGCATCAGTTTTGTCCGTTACTTTTTTCTGAATATTTTTTCCGTATAAATCATTCAAAAGTCGGATTCTTTCGTCTGTATTTTTCATTCCGCGCCCGTTTCTTTGCTTTTGATGTTCGGTTTTTTGGGCTTTGCTTTGGGCAATCCCGATTCCGTTGTCTTCGATTGTGATGATGAGCTTTTGAGCCTCTTTCCGGAAAGAAAGCTTTAGAAAACCTTTGGTTTTCAGATAACGCAAACCATGCCAGATCGAATTTTCCAAATAAGGCTGAATAAGCATTCCCGGAAGCTGCAAACCGGAATTGAGAAGATTTTCGTCTACGTTAATTTCGTAATCAAATTTATCAGCAAAACGGCTTTTTTCTAAAGCGAGATAATTTTTAAGCAAGTCCAATTCTTCCTGGAAATTAATAAAATCATCTTTGGAATTTTCCATCACACCGCGCATTAATTTCGAAAATTTTGTCAAATAAGAATTGGCTTCCAGCTCGTTATTTTCGGCGATAAATTGATTGACAGAATTTAGGCTGTTAAAAATAAAATGTGGATTCATCTCTCTGCGCAGAGACTGTAATTCAATTTTTTTATTCTGAATTTTGAGTTTTCGCTGGGTATACAGCGCAAAAATGATAAATGCAACCGCAAACACCAAACCAGCAGTTAAAAGATAATTGAACAGATTTTTCCGTTTCATTAAAAGCTGGTTAAGATTTTTTTCTTTTTCGAGCTGTGCGATTTTGTCTTCGGTTTCTTTCATCAATTTCGAATCAACCAATGAATGGTCTTTTTCCAGAAGTGAGGGAATTTGGGTAAGGAAATTTTTGTAGAGTGTGATGGATTTTGCTGTATTTCCTTCCGAATTATATAAAGAATCTAACTTCAAAACGCTTTTGTGAGCTTCCAGAGTATGTCCTTTTTCGATTGCAATTTTATAAGCGTCTTCAAGTAATTTTTCTGCTTGCTGGATATTGTTGGTCTGGATATAAATATCCGCCAACTCCTGAATCTGGTTGACCTTTTCCTGTGAATTTTCTTTTACGAAATTCTCATTGAGAACTTTTTTCTTTACAGCAATTGCCTTGTCGAAATCTTCATTTTTGATATACAGATCTGCCATTTTTTTATTAATGGCAAGAGCTTGTTCATGCTGCGAATTCTTCGAAATCTCGTACGCATTATTAAAATTTTCTGCAGCTTTCGGGATGTTGTTCTGCTGCACATTTATTTCCGCAAGATTAGAATAATCTTTTGCAAGCTCAGCTGAATTTTCGCCCTCGTTTAAAGAAATATTATCCTGAATCGCTTTTTCTTTCACTGCTGAAGAATTGGTCATCACTCGTGAATAATCATTCTTGTTGGCTTCCTGTTTTTTTTTGCTTTTGCTATATTGGGCAGCTTTTTCATAATTCAGGGCAGCTGCATTTATTTTCTTTTGATTTTCCTGAGTTTGGGCTAATTTCCGGGAAACATTTGCCAATAATTCTTTATCACTGCTTTTTTCATAAATCGCTTTCGCCTTCAAAAGATATTCTTCGCTTTTGGAAAAATTGTTCTGATTATAATACGTATCTGCAATAGAAACATACGCTTCTGCCTGCTTTTTCTCATCATTGGATTTGATTGCATTTTCCAGTTTATCAGACTGAGATTTCATTTCAGAAACGGAAGATGCGTTCTGAGCCGAAACCCAAATGCCTAAAAAGAAAATAAAACCAGTAGAAAGAATCCGAATGTATTTCATCTCACAAAGATATAGATATAAAATTCTCATCACATATTATTCACCAAGTCAAAAGGTGTATTCACCATTTTTAACTCAGAATAAATCTGTACACGTGATAAGTTTGCCTATATAAATCAATATCTCATGAAAAAAATAACATTTTTATTTTCGCTTTTCAGTATCTCTGCTTTTGCTCAGGCTTCCGGCAATATCAATTATAAAAGCATCATTCAGCTGCCACAAAATACTTTTAGCATCGATAATCCCAGCGCAAATTCCACGATTATCAGCATAAAAGGAATGGCAAATATAAAAGCAGACCGTTTTGTTGCAGTTTTCGGAATCACACAAGTTGGCAAAAACCAGGATGAAGCCAATCAGATCATTGACGAAAGAATTTCTGAATCTATAAAAATTATCAAAGCAAAAAGTAATGCAGAAGTATTTACGGATATGATTTCGTTCGTTCCGGTGTATGAATATCAGGAAGATAAAAAATTATTCAGCAAGAAAACTTACAACGAAATACCAAAAGGCTTTGAGATCAAGAAAAATATTCACATCACCTATTCTGATGCTTCTCAGCTTGATGAGCTTGTGCGCATTCTTTCACAAAAGGAAATCTATGATCTTGTCCGCGTAGATTATTTTTCTACCAACCTGGAAAACGTAAAAAAAGAAATCTCCAATAAAGCAAAATCATTGCTTTCCGAAAAAATAAAAAGCTATGAAACATTTCTCGGAAAATCTTTTGCTGATGACGAAAAATCAATAAATGAAGGATATCTCATCAAACTTCCTGTGGAAATGTATAAATCTTACGAAGCGTACAGCAGCAATTCTTTAAACTTGGGTAAAACGGCAAATACAAATCAGATTTCTAAGAATTCTACCATTTATTACCAGCCTGTTTTTGATAAAGAATTTGATTTTGTCATGAATCCTGTTGTTTCCGAACCTGTAATTCAGGTGATGTACGAAATCAAATTGTCTGTCACCAAAAAAGCAGAAAAAAATGATAAAGAATATGTTCTGATTTCGCCTGACGGAACGTTGAAACAGATTAATCTTATTAATCATTGAAAACATTCACCAAGTCAAATCCCCGATTCACCAAGTCTGCAAAAAAACTGCTGAGAAAGCAGATAATTTTACAATAGAAATCAAAAAAATAACATTAAACCAGAATATTATGAAAAAGAATTTTTTAATCGCCGGAATTTTGTCAAGTACAATCTTGGTTTTTGCCACCTCAAAAATCGTACATCATGAGTCCAGGAAAATCATAGGAAACGAACGTTCTGCTTCTTCGCCTGAAATTCCTGTAAATAATGACAATAAAGCAGAAAACACGATTCAGGTTGCGCTGCTTTTGGATACTTCAAGTTCAATGGACGGGCTTATCGACCAGGCAAAATCAAGGCTCTGGAATATCGTCAATACTTTAACAACCTTAAAGTACAATGGGAAAACTCCAAAAATAGAAATCGCACTTTACGAATACGGAAACGACGGAATTACTGAAAAAAACTGGATTAGAAAAGTCACTCCGCTTACTCAGGATCTGGATTTAATTTCAGAAAAACTATTCGCTTTGCGTACAAACGGCGGAACCGAATATTGCGGAGCCGTAATCAAAGATGCAACATCACAATTGCAATGGAATGATGCAGCAAACAGCATGAAACTGGTCTATATAGCAGGAAACGAAGCTTTCAATCAGGAAGGGATCAATTATAAAGAAGCCATTGCTGATGCTAAAAAGAAAAACATTTATGTCAACACGATTTTCTGCGGAAACCGGGAAGAAGGAATCCGGACGTATTGGCAAGATGGTGCAACACAAGGAAACGGGAAATATTTTAATATTGATTCTAACCAGAAAGTGATTTTCATTGCAACACCTTATGATGATAAAATTTCGGAATGCAATGTAAAGCTAAACGATACTTATATCGGATACGGAACAATCGGCCATAACAAAAAAAGTATGCAGGCTGTACAGGATTACAATGCAGAATCAATGTCAAAATCAAATGCGGTAGAACGCGCCGTTACAAAATCTAAAAAAGAAGCATACAGAAACGATTCCTGGGATTTGGTGGATAAAACTGAAAACGATAAAGAATATATTAACAAAATTAAAAACGAAGATCTTCCTGCAGAACTGAAAGGAAAATCAAAAGCTGAAATTGCAAAAATCGTAGAACAAAAAACGAAAGAAAGAGCTGCACTACAGAAAGAGATTTCTGAACTCGCCATCAAAAGACAGGAATTCATAGACACCGAAATGAAAAAACGCGGAGACAATACCAGTGATGATTTAGGAAAAGCTATTGAAACTTCTATTTATGATCTTGCAGGCAAAAACGGTTTTGCTTTAAAATAATAAAACACAATACTGATTATTTTTTCAATGCCTGAACCCTTCGGAATTTTCCGAAGGGTTCATTATTAATTAAAGAATTATTCTTAGCTCAGATGCTTTCGATAATTTCAATAATTTCTGAGCCATAATTTTCAATCTTATGTTTTCCGAAGCCTTTTATTTCAATGAGCTCTTCTTTTTTTCCCGGGCGGAATTTTGCGACCGAAAGCAATTCTTTATTGGTTGCAATAAAATAGGTGGGCAGATTTTGCTCTTTTGCTTTTTCGCTTCGCCATATTTTCAGAGAATCAAGAATTTTAAGGTCATCGGAATTCAGTTCTTCATCTTCTGCAGAATATTTTGCTGATTTGGATTCTTTCACTTTACTTTCTGTATAGTTGTAGTATAATATTACCGACCAAAAGCTTTCTTTTTCCGAAACAAAAGCAGATTCAAATTTCTGTATAGAATTTGCAGAAAGGAAATCGTTTAAAAGAACTTGGTCATCCTTTATGAATTCTTCGGAAATCCTGATTTTGAATATTTTAACTTTCATGACACTTGCTTTTAGTATTGTTATTTAGAATTCCCTAATAACAAAAGTTCTTCCACCCGGATTTCGGTGATGAAACGTTTTTGTCCGTCCGAAGATTCATAAGATCTGTACATGATTTTGCCTTCTATTGCTATTTCCTTGCCTTTGTCAACATATTTTTGCATAATTTCAGCGGTTTTTCCATAGGCTACAATATTGTGCCACTGGGTTTCTTCTACTTTTTCACCTTTTGCATTGTTATAAAAATCGGTGGTTGCCAGAGTTACTTTTGCAGATAATCCTCCGTTTTCGAAGTTTACGATTTCGATTTCCTTTCCTGTTCTTCCGATCAAGGTCACTTTGTTTCTGATAGACATAATAAATAAATTTTAGATTAAACATTCAGATCTGAGACTTTCTTTGTCTGATTTCTCAAATCTCTGCTGCAAAGATTCAGCGAAAAATAAAATCTATTCGGGAGGAAATTATTTACTGTCGTTTGTATTCGTTTGTAAATAATTAAAGTGAATTAATTTTTAGATAAAGCATCCTAACAATTTGAATATTAATAATTAAATACCTTATAACTAATTCTAAACTTCATCAATAAAAAACCACAAAATCTTTCATTTGCTCTTTTGATTCTGAATTCTGTCAAGAGGAGAAATCACTTTAGAAAGATTTTTATCCGTAACTCTGGTGTAATTAAGCGTAGTTTTGATATTGTTATGTCCCAGCAGTTTTTGAATGTGTGAGATATCGGTTCCGTATTCAAGCAAATGTGTGGCATAACTATGACGAAGACAGTGGATTCCTACGTTTCTATGGATTCCGGCTTTTTTCATTGAAGTTTTAAAAACGGACTGAACAGTGCGTACAGAAAGCGGAAATCCTTCAGCTCCTTCAAAAATATATATTTTCGGAAGATAGAAACGGTAATAAGCTTTGAGTTCGACGAGCAAAGTTTCCGGAAGGAAAACATAGCGATCCTTCTTCCCTTTTGCAGAAGCGATAAGGATTTTCATGTCTTTGGTATTGATGTGTTCGATTTTGAGTGCGGCAATTTCGCTGACACGAAGTCCCATACCGTAACACATTTTGATGATAAGCAAATGTTTTGGATTTTCTGTCACCTCCAGAATTTTCTGGATTTCGTTTTCTGAAAGATGCTTAGGCAAAAGTGCAGGTTTTTTAGGTCTTGGAATTCCTAAAAATATTTTGTCACGAAAAAGTACTTTCTCAAAATAAAATTTAAGTGCATTAATTCTGCTGTGCACTTGATTTTCCGAATGTCCAAGTTCTTCCAGGCAGTAAGCCAAATAGCTTCTGATTTTTTCTTCTGTCATTTCTTCAACACAATGGTGTTTAAGAATATATAGCAGCTGTGCGAATTCGTTGACATAAGTTCTAACCGTATTAATACTATATCCTTTAAGGACAAGCATTTCGCGAAATCTCAGGAAGGCTTCCTGATTATTTGGATGAATCTGCATCAATGCAGATTTTCCGATAACAGGTTCAGAAAAATTAATTAATTTTCGATTCACTTTCGTATCAATCAAGTACCATTTTTTTGAAGAATTGCTCCAATGGACTTTGGTTTTTGTTTTTAGAACTTTGATATCTTTATATTCATTTTTCTGAATCCAAATCACTTTCTGATCGCGATGCACACCTTCTATACATGAAAAATCATTTGAGAACAACAACGTATTTCCAATAGACATATTTGCGTATTTTAAATAGATTTCAAATATATAAAAAATTAAAAACAAAAAACATTTAATAATAACCAATTGATAATTAACAGTTTGAAAACAAACAATTATCCTATTCAAAAATTTGTTCAGACAAAAGTTTTGCGTATATTTGGGAGTTAGCCGTAATTTTCCAAAATCGCTTTCCAAAAGAAAAACTTGTCTAAATTACCAAATTTTGGTAACTTTGATTTGTTTAATTTTAAAAACAAACAAAATGGGACGAAATACATCTGTTTCTTTAGGAAATTATTTTGAGGATTTTGTGGACACAAAAGTTTCACAAGGAAGATTCAAAAATGCAAGTGAAGTAATTCGAGCTGGATTAAGACTTTTAGAAGAAGAAGAAAATAAAATTCAGATTCTAAAAAAAGCAATTCAAGACGGAATAGAAAGTGGAATTGCAAAAGATTTTGATCCGAAAAGACATCTCGAAACATTAAAAGCCAAAATGAAAAATAATGGCTAAATATTTATTGACAAACAAAGCTGTTGATGACCTTTCTGAAATTTATGAATATACTTATGAAAATTGGTCAGAATTTCAAGCAGATAAATATTATGAAGAATTAATTGATTTCTGTCAATTACTTGCTGAAAACCCTAAAATCGGGAGAAACTATGAAGAAATTGATTTTGAAATTTTTGGATTTTTAGCAAATAAACATATCATTTTTTACCGAATTTTGAATTTTCAAGAGATTGAAGTTGAAAGAATTCTTGGAGCAGATACTGATTTGAAAAATAAAATCAATACATAATAAAAACTACGGCTAACATTGTATTGGCAAAATGCGGGATTAAACTCTGAATTGAAAATCCTCACCTTTTTCGCCGCCGCTATTTTTCCATTCCATAGTTTTTTTGTAAGTTTATTCCATGGAAAA
>DAMDNI010000063.1:0-13183 GCA_032083825.1 Bergeyella sp.
ACTTAAAAAATTAATTTCATAATTTTAAATTTTACTACTTTGTAAATCGGGACGAGCAATTGTTCCGATTTTTTGATTTATGTTTTTAGGAAAAACCTGAATTTTACATGCGGAATGTATGTAGTTTATCATTAAATATTCTTTTATGAAAATCAAATCTGTAATTGTAGATGACGAAAAAATTGCCCGGAATGTTTTGCGAAATTATTTGACAAAATACTGTCCGCAAGTGGAGATTCTGGGTGAAGCAGAAAATATCAAAGAAGCTGTTCCTTTGATTGAATCTGCGCATCCACAGCTTGTTTTTCTGGATGTGGAAATGCCTTTTGGAAATGCTTTTGATGTTCTTGAAGCGACTAAAGATCTTAATTTTGAAACCATCTTTATTACTGCATTTTCGGAATATTCTTTAAAAGCATTAAATAAAAGCGCATCTTATTATATCCTTAAACCAATTGATATTCAGGAGCTTATTTCTGCTGTAAACAAGGTTTCAGAAACGATTGAAAAGAATGAGGAGTTTAACCGCAACAAGATTTTGTTGGAAAATCTAAAACAAAAACCTGAAAAACAACAGATTATTCTGCCAACATTACAAGGTTTTGATATTGCAAAAATTGATGAAATTGTGAGAATGCAGGCTGACGGAAACTTTACCCAGATTTACCTGAAGGACGGGAGCAAAAAAATGGTCTGCCGTTTCCTGAAATATTTTGACGAATTGCTTGATTTTCCTTTAGTTAGAGTTCATCGTTCACATATTGTCAATTTCAATTTTGTAAAATCTTACCATAAAAACGGGGAAATCATTTTGCAGGATAATACCGAAATTGAAGTATCCGGAAGTTACAAAGAGCAGTTTTTGAAATTATTTTAGTTTTGCCAGTTTTTGAAAGGATTTTTTGCGAGTGAAGCATTATAGTATTTTTTATCGCCTGTAACTTCGGCTCCCAGCCAATCTGGTTTTTCAAAAAATTCTTCTTCGGATTGAAGTTCGATTTCAGCAATTATAAGTCCTTCGTTTTCACCATGAAATTCGTCTATTTCAAAAGTATGTTTTCCGACAGGAACCAAATACCGGATTTTTTCAATGACACCAGGTTCACAGATTTTGATTAGCTCTTTTGCTTCTTCTACCGGAATTTCTTTTTCCCACTCAAAACGGCTCATTCCGGTTTTGCTGCCGATGCCTTTTATCGTGATATATCCTTTTTTACCTTTTATCCGAATCCTGACATTACGTTCCGGGACAGAAGAAAGATAACCTTGAACAATTTCGTTGTGCAAAGTCACGAATGTTTTAAAATCACTTTTAACCAAAAATTTCCTTTCAATTTCGAGAGCCATTTTTTAATTTTTTTAAAGAACAAAAATAAATCTTTTCTTTTTTGTTTTTGAAATTTTCCCAAACGCAAACCTCATTAAAAATCCTTATTTTTGCACGAGGTTTTTTAAAGCCTTCAATCATTCTAATTCAAATACATGAAACCAAGCTTAGCTAAAGGAACACGCGATTTTACTGCTGCTGAAGTAGTAAAGAGAAGATATATCATCAATACATTACAAAAGAATTTTGAACTTTTTGGTTTTCAGCCTCTTGAAACACCAAGCTTTGAAAATCTGTCCACGCTTACCGGCAAATATGGAGAGGAAGGAGATCGTTTGATTTTTAAAATCCTGAATTCGGGAGATTATGCTTCAAAAGTGAATGAAGAAGACTGGGCAAATAAAAATTCTCAAAAACTTATTTCACAGATTTCCGAAAAAGCGCTTCGCTATGATCTTACAGTTCCTTTCGCGCGTTTTGTAGCAATGAATCATGGGCAATTGACGTTTCCTTTCAAACGTTACCAGATTCAGCCGGTTTGGAGAGCAGATCGTCCTCAGAAAGGGCGTTTTAGAGAATTTTATCAATGTGATGCCGATGTCGTAGGAAGCGAAAGTATCTGGCAGGAAGTGGAGCTGATTCAGCTTTACCTGAAATCATTTTATGAATTAAAAATCGATGTAAAAATTCATATCAACAATCGTAAAATTCTTTCCGGATTGGCAGAGTTTGCAGACATTTCGGAACAATTGATTGATTTCACCGTTGCTTTGGATAAGCTTGATAAAATAGGGAAGGATGGTGTGATAAAGGAATTAAAAGAAAAAAATATTTCTGATGAAGCCATTGGAAAACTCAGTTTTCTTTTTGAAAACAAATCTCAGGAAGAAGTAATCGCTATTCTTAAATCAAATTTTGAAACCATCGAAACCGGGAAAAAAGGGGTCGAAGAACTCGAATTTGTTCTGGAAAACTGCAAAAATATCGGAATAAAAAATAATCTAGTTTTTGATATTACTTTAGCCAGAGGCCTTGACTATTATACAGGCGCGATTTTCGAAGTAAAAGCGCAAAATGTGCAAATTGGAAGCATTGGTGGAGGTGGAAGATACAACAATCTTACCGAGGTTTTCGGTGTGAAAAATATTCCTGGAATAGGGATTTCTTTTGGTTTGGACAGGATTTATCTCGTGATGGAAGAGCTTCATCTTTTCCCTGAAAATACCGATGAATCGATTGAATATCTTTTTGTCAACTACGGAGATCGGGAAGCTTTGGAAGCCTCAAAAGTAATTGCTAAGCTTCGTGCAAAAGGGATTTCAGCAGAATTGTATCCCGAATCCGGAAAAATGAAAAAATTCTTCTCATATTCTGAAAAAAGAGGGGTGAAGAATGTTGTTTTTCTTGGAGAAGAAGAGCTTAAAAATGGCATGGTTACGATTAAAAATCAGGAAAGCGGAGAACAGAAAACCATTTCACAGGAAGAGTTTTTAAGATAAAAATTTTTCCAATCTTTGTTTTTTATTAATGCAATTCATGGAATGCGAAAGTTGAGCCGCATCTGAAATCCGATTTCTATTTCGTAGATGAATTCTTGAAAGGAAAATCTTCTTTACATTCCATCGAACTGGAAATGCTGGGAAATATAGAAGGGAAAGAGATTCTTCATCTTCAGTGTCATTTTGGCCAGGATTCTATTTCGTTTTCAAGATTGGGTGCCAAAGTTACCGGTATTGATCTTTCTGATAAAGCAATTGATGAAGCGAAATATATTATTCCCCAATTCGGAAACAAAATTTCCTTGGGTATATGCTGTAAAAGCTACAAAAAAACCGTCTTAAAATAAGACGGCTTTTTCGTAAAAAACTATATGAATGTAAAAAACTAAAGCAAATTAATTTTGCGAAATATTTTCATTCGCTTTTTCCTTAACCTGAGAAGCAACTTCATTTGCTTTATCTTTCAGGTCGTTCCCAAATTTGTTTAAATTATCTTTGGCAGTATTTATTTTATCTTTTAAGGCCTGCTTTTGTTCAGGTGTTGAATTTTTGTATTTCCACCAAGCTAATGCGCCTAATCCTAATAAAGCTAAAATGCCATTTCTTTTATTTCCCATGATTTCAATTTTTTTTAGTTGATAATTTAATTTGATGTTTTAGTATATGTAAACTCTGTGCCAAAACTCAAAAACCGAATTATAATTTTTGTTAAAATTCGGAATATTGAATTTTTCTTACTGAGGATATGTGGTTGGAAGTGAATCAATTTTTTTAATCTGAGAAGGATCAGATGCAACATTTGCTGTATCAACCATTATTTTTGCAGGTGCAGTTGTATCAACAGATAAAGAATCATTTGCTGAATTATTGACTGTATTTTCTTTGCTTCCACAACTGAATGTGAAAAATGCTGTTATCATAAACAATGATATATAGATTGCTTTTTTCATAACTTTAATTTTTAATAATTACAGGATATAAATTCAATAATTATTCCTGTTTAAAAATTATTCCTTTAAAGATTAACAGTAATGTTTACACAATTTATTGACAAAAAAACCGCAGAAAATAATTCTGCGGTCAATTTTATCCATTTAATTTATCCTAAATAAGGGTATTTATAATCAGTTGGCGGAACAAATGTTTCCTTAATACTTCTTACAGAAACCCATCGCAAAAGATTCATCTTAGAACCCGCTTTGTCATTGGTTCCGGAAGCTCTTGCTCCGCCAAAAGGCTGCTGCCCTACAACAGCTCCTGTTGGTTTGTCATTAATATAGAAGTTTCCGGCTGCATTTTCCAAAGCTTTATAAGCTTCTTCAATTGCATATCTGTCCTGAGAAAAGATAGAACCTGTTAATGAATAAGGCGAAGTGGAATCTACGAGTTTCAATGTTTCTGCCCAGTTTTGATCTTCATAAACATATATGGTAAGGATCGGACCGAAAATTTCTTCACATATAGATTCATATTGTCCGTTTGTCGTTTCAATAACAGTTGGCTCTACGAACCAGCCTTTTTTGCTGTCGCATTTTCCTCCAAAAATTATTTTGGCTTCCTTAGATTTTTCAGCTCTTTCGATATATCCTTTACATTTGTTGAAAGAATTTTCATCAATTACAGCATTTATAAAATTGGAAGGATCTTCAGGAGAACCGATTTTAATGGATTTAAGCTGAGTTTCCATTATTTTTTTAATGTCTTTCCATAAAGATTTCGGAATGTAAGCTCTTGAAGCTGCGGAGCATTTTTGCCCCTGATATTCAAAAGCTCCTCTTACCAAACCTGTGGCAACTGCTTCTGCTTTTGCGCTCGGATGTACCATTACAAAGTCTTTTCCTCCTGTTTCCCCGACAATTCTTGGATAGGTTTTATATTGGTGGATATTATCACCGATCATTTTCCACATTCCCTGGAAAACTTTTGTGGATCCTGTGAAATGAAGTGCCGCAAAATCTGGATGAGCCAATACTTTTTCAGCGGTTTCTTTTCCGTCGGTAAAAATCATGTTGATGACACCGTCAGGAAGCCCGGCTTCTTTGAAGATCTCCATAATCACGTGAGCGGAATATACTTGTTTGTCAGAAGGTTTCCAAACCACGACATTTCCCATTAATGCCATACAGCTTGGAAGATTTCCGGAAATTGCCGTAAAGTTGAACGGAGTGACAGCAAAACAAAAGCCTTCTAAAGGACGGTATTCCGAACGGTTCCAAATTCCGTCACTGGAAACTGGCTGTTCGGCATACATTTCCGTCATAAATTCAACATTGAATCTTAGGAAATCAATAAATTCACAAGCAGAGTCAATTTCTGCCTGATGTACGTTTTTGGATTGCCCGATCATGGTTGCGGCGTTCAGGCGGTCTCTGTAAGGCCCGGCAATAAGATCAGCTGCTTTCAGGAAAATAGCGGCACGTTGTTCCCAGCCTAAGGCATTCCATCTTTCTTTTGCAGCAAGAGCTGCATGGATAGCTTCTTCAACATGTTTCATATTTCCTTTATAATAGAAGCCGAAATCATGCTTGTGATCCTGTGGAGACTGAAGCTGTATTTTTTCTTTAGTTTTTACCTCTTTTCCTCCGATTACCATTGGAATTTCCAGTTTTTCTTTCCACATTTTCTTGTAAGTGGAAATAAGAGATTTTACTTCTGCGGAACCGGGTTCGTAGCTTTTTACAGGTTCGTTCACAGCGTAAGGAACCTGAGATATTGCTTTTGACATAAAAATATAATTTATTCGTTTGCAGGCAAATTTACATTTTCTTGATGGGATTAAAAAATGAATCTTTTTTAATGGAAAGGCTTGAATTTTGTATTGCTCACCGTACAATCACAAAATAAACTATTATGGAAAATCAAAAGAATAAACCGCCAAAAGGCGTTATCATCGCCGTGTTGCTGATTATCGGGATGATTATCATTTATATGATCCTGACTACTGTTTTTCCGGAATTGTTTCAATCGATGAATCAGGGAGAAACAATTCCTGTGAAAAGAGAATAAAAAAGGCGGCCAAATCTGACCGCCTTACTTGGATATATTTGTTACTGTTATCTTCCGAAAAGATTTCCGCCCATTCCCGGCATATTTGGCATTCCTTTTCCCATCATCTGCATTAGTTGTTTTCCTTGCGGCCCCTGCATCATTTTCATCATTTTCCCCATTTGGTCGAACTGTTTCATGAGCTGGTTGACATCTTCGATTTTTCTTCCCGAACCTTTTGCAATTCTTTTTTTACGGTTCATATCAATAATGGAAGGTCTTCTTCTTTCGTCAGGCGTCATGGAATGAATAATGGCTTCGATATGTTTAAATGCATCGTCATTGATGTCTACGTCTTTAATGGCTTTTCCAACTCCGGGAATCATTCCCATTAAATCCTTCATATTTCCCATTTTTTTGATCTGATTGATTTGTTTTAAGAAATCATCAAAACCAAATTCGTTTTTGGCAATTTTTTTATGAAGTTTTTTCGCTTCTTCTTCATCAAACTGTTCCTGAGCTCTTTCTACTAAGGAAACAACGTCTCCCATCCCGAGAATTCTGTCAGCCATTCTTTCCGGATAGAACAGATCTAAGGCTTCCATCTTTTCTCCGGTTGAAATGAATTTAATAGGTTTTTCAACAACGGAACGAATCGTTAACGCAGCTCCGCCTCGTGTATCACCATCTAATTTTGTAAGTACAACACCGTCAAAATTCAATGCTTCATTAAAGGCTTTTGCAGTATTTACCGCATCCTGTCCGGTCATGGAATCTACAACGAAAAGGGTTTCATCCGGTTTGATGAAATAATGAACGGATTTGATTTCGTTCATCATTTGCTCATCAATAGCCAAACGTCCTGCAGTATCCACAATTACAACATCATGATTGTTTTCTTTTGCAAATTTTACTGCATTTTCTGCAATTGTGGAAGGATTTGTAGCTCCTTCTTCTGTATAAACAGGAATTCCGGTCTGCTCTCCTAATATTTTAAGCTGATCAATTGCTGCAGGTCTGTAAACATCACAGGCAACCAATAAGGGTTTTTTGTTTCTTTTTTGTTTCAGATAATTCGCAAGCTTTCCTGAGAACGTGGTTTTCCCGGAACCTTGAAGACCTGCGATCAGAATTACGGAAGGCTTCCCTGAAAGATTAATCCCTTCCTGTGTTCCTCCCATCAAATCTACCAATTCGTCATGAACAATTTTTGTCATTAATTGTCCCGGAGTAAGGGAGGTAAGAACATTTTGCCCTAAAGCTTTATCCTGAACTCTTTTGGTGAGGTCTTTTGCTACTTTATAATTTACGTCCGCATCTACTAATGCACGTCGGATTTCCTTTACGGTTTCCGCAACGTTGATTTCCGTGATTTTTCCGCGCCCTGAAATATTATGAAGCGCTTTATCCAATTTATCCTGTAAACTGTTGAACATATTTTTTATTTATGGTTTGCAAAAATAAGGATTTTCAGTCAGTTGTAAAAGATGAGACAAATATTATGTTACTGTTTTCAAAAATTGTACAGATTGCCAATGAAAAATATATTTTTGCATTATGGATTCTCCAACCTTTATTTTGCTTTTGTCGTTGCTCTTGGTCAATGTAATGGTGTATTATATTTTCAGGGTTTTGATATTCCGAAAAGAAAATGCAGGCATGAAATTTCTGATTCTGAATATTTCAAAAGATGTTTTATGGCTCATTGTTTCACTAAGCCTCATTGTTAAAACCAAGGAAAACATGCTGGTGCTGATGTCGGGATTTTTAGCCTTTTCTTTTGTTATTTATTTTCTTGTAATCAGACTGATGAATAAATCTTAAAAAAACACTGATAAAAATCAATATTTGGTATTGGTGGATCTGAAGAAAATCAATATATTTGCACACCGATTAAAATAGAGTTATGAATAAGAAAATTTCTTTACTGTTTTTTACTTTATTATTTGTGTTTTTCAGCGGATTTGCTGCTGCACAGCATGAGACCGAGGGCGAACATTCGGCTGAAAAAGTAGAACATAAGGAAGATGGCGGTTTTAATGCTACACAAATGATTATGGAACACATCGGCGATTCTAACGAATGGCATTTGTGGACTACTAAAGACGAAAATGGCGAAGAACATCATGTTTCTATTCCGTTGCCGGTGATTATAAAGGATCAGAATGGCTGGCATATATTTCTTTCAAGTGCAATCGCTCATGGTCATGAACACGATGGATATACGATGGAACACGGAAAAGTGGTTTCTACAAAAGGTGTAGAAAAAGCAACTTTGTTTTCTTTGATCGGCGGAAAACAAAAGGCAGGTGATGTTTTCTTTGATCTGTCTATTACAAAAAATACAGCTTCCATGTTTTTATCAGTTATTTTTATGATTCTTGTATTTGTAGGAATGGCAAGAACTTATAAAAAATCTGCTCTTCCGAAAGGGTTTGGTAAATTAATGGAGCCTGTAATTGTTTTTATTCGTGATGAGGTAGCAATTCCTAATCTTGGTTCTGCAAAATATAAAAAATATATACCTTATCTGCTGACTGCATTTTTCTTTATATGGTTCAATAATCTTTTCGGATTGGTTCCATTCTTTCCGGGAGGGGCAAACTTAACAGGAAATATTGCAATTACTGCAGTGTTAGCAATTATTACATTGTTGATTACTATTTTCAGTGCAAATAAAGATTACTGGAAGCATATTTTTATGCCGCCAGTTCCGATTTTGTTGTATCCGATTATGGTTCCAATTGAAATTATCGGTGTATTCACAAAACCTTTTGCTTTGATGATGCGACTTTTTGCAAACGTTACGGCAGGGCACATTATGATTTTGGCAATTATATCATTGATATTTATTTTTAAATCACCGTTTTTAGGATTTGCATCTGTTCCGTTAGCATTATTCGTTTCAGTTCTTGAGCTTTTAGTAGCTGCATTGCAGGCATATATTTTTACAGTATTGTCAGCTTTGTTTATTGGAATTGCAATTGCAGACCATGATCACGATCATGCGCATAATGATGATGATAGTGCAGGACATGATACAATTGTAGCTTAATTTTAAAATAATTTTTTAACATAAATATTTATATTATGGATTTAACAACTGGAGCAGGTTTAGTTTACGTAGGAATCGGTTTAGCAGTATTAGGAGTAGGTCTTGGTATTGGTAAAATCGGTGGACATGCTATGGATGCGATCGCTAGACAACCAGAGCAAGCAGGTAAAATTCAAGGAGCAATGCTTATTGCTGCTGGTCTTATCGAAGGTGCTGGTCTTATCGCGATTATCTTTGGTGCTTTCATCAAGTAATCTATCCTCAAAAAATATTCTTAGCAGTGAAGCGGTTGGCTGCTGCTAAGGATTTTAAAACAGTCCATAATTATTATTAAAAGAAAAACAGATTTACAGATATGGGAATTATTGAACCGGGTATTGGTCTTTTGTTTTGGATGACGCTTACATTTGCGATCCTATTATTTATTTTAGCAAAATTCGCTTGGAAACCAATCATTAATGCAGTAAACGACAGAGAAACTTCTATCGTTGATGCTCTGAATCAGGCTAAATTAGCTAAAAAAGAAATGGAGGAGTTGAAATCTGACAATGAAAGAATAATCCGCGAAGCAAAAATTGAGCGTGATGCTATTCTGAAAGAAGCAAGAGACATCAAAGACAGAATTGTAGCAGAAGCTAAAGATGCTGCCATTGCTGAAGGAGATAAAATGATTGCTGCCGCAAGACAAAGCATCCAGGCTGAGAAAGCAGCTGCAATGACTGACATTAAAAATCAGATCGGGACATTATCCGTTGGTATTGCCGAATCTATTCTTAAACAGAAACTTGAAAATAACGAAGCCCAGAATACTCTGGTTGAAAATTATTTAAACAAATCAAATTTAAACTAAGAGCATGCTAACATCAAAAGTAGCAAAAAGATACGCGCAAGGTCTGCTTGAGTTTACTCAGGAAGCGGGAACTACCTCTTCTGTTTTAAACGAAATGCAGGATCTCGTGAAGACTATAGAAGGTTCTAAAGATTTGAAAAACTTTTTCAGTTCGCCAATCATTGATGTAAAGAAGAAAGTAAGTGTTGCAGGCGAAATTTTCAAAAGCTTTTCTCCTGTTGTGAAAAACCTTATTCAGCTTGTCATCAAGCACGGAAGAGAAAGCCAGCTTCAGAATATTGCGCAGCAATACATCAACAAAGTAGAAGACCTGAAAGGTGTGCAAAGAATTTCGCTTACCACAGCGCAGCCTCTTTCTCAATCCAATATTGATAATATCTTGAAATCAACGAATCTGGTAAACCATAATAACCAGTTTGACGTGAAAACCATTATCAATCCTGAAATTTTAGGAGGATATGTCCTTAGAGTAGGAGATCAGCAGGTTGATACCTCTGTTCGCTCAAAACTCAATAATCTTAAAAAAGAATTTCAATTAAACTAAGATAAAAAACCATATAATGGCAGAAATAAATCCGGCAGAAGTATCTGCGATTCTTAAACAACAATTAGCCAATTTCGATACACAATCGAATGTTGAAGAGGTTGGTACAGTATTAACTATAGGTGACGGTATTGCTCTTGTTTACGGTTTGGAAAATGTTCAGTACGGTGAATTGGTAAAGTTCGAAAGCGGTATTGAAGGTATTGTACTGAACCTTGCTGAAGACAATGTTGGGGTTGCTCTTCTTGGAGAATCCAAGCAGGTGAAAGAAGGAGACACAGTAAAAAGAACTCAAAGAATTTCTTCGATCAGAGTAGGAGAAGGAATGCTAGGAAGAGTAGTAGATACTCTTGGAAATCCAATTGACGGGAAAGGTGCTATCACAGGAGATTTATATGAAATGCCTTTGGAAAGAAAAGCTCCGGGTGTTATCTTCAGGCAACCTGTAACAGAACCTTTACAATCAGGTATTGTAGCGATTGATTCTATGATTCCTGTAGGAAGAGGACAAAGAGAGCTGATCATTGGTGACAGACAAACTGGTAAAACTACGGTTGCCATTGATACCATTATCAATCAAAAAGAATTTTATGATGCTGGCCAGCCAGTATATTGTATATATGTGGCTATCGGGCAGAAAGCATCTACAGTTGCACAAATCGTACAAACATTAACCGACAAAGGAGCTTTGGCTTATACGATTGTAGTAGCTGCAAACGCATCAGATCCGGTTCCGATGCAGGTTTACTCTGCAATGGCAGGTGCTGCAATTGGGGAGTATTTCCGTGATACAGGAAGACCAGCTTTGATTGTTTATGATGATTTATCAAAACAAGCGGTTGCTTACCGTGAACTTTCTTTACTTTTGAGAAGACCACCGGGCCGTGAAGCTTATCCTGGAGACGTTTTCTATCTTCACTCCAGATTATTGGAGAGAGCGGCAAAAGTAATTGCTGATGATGAGATCGCTAAGCAGATGAATGACCTTCCTGAATCTTTAAAACCTCTTGTAAAAGGTGGTGGTTCTTTAACAGCACTTCCAATTATTGAAACTCAGGCTGGTGACGTTTCCGCATATATCCCAACCAACGTAATTTCAATTACTGACGGGCAGATTTTCCTTGAATCTGATTTGTTTAACTCGGGAGTTCGCCCTGCGATCAACGTAGGTATTTCTGTATCCAGAGTTGGAGGTAATGCTCAGATCAAATCAATGAAAAAAGTTTCTGGTACTCTTAAATTAGACCAGGCTCAATATAAAGAATTAGAAGCTTTTGCTAAATTCGGTTCCGACCTTGATGCAGCTACCTTATCTGTAATCTCAAAAGGTGAGAAGAATGTGGAAATTCTTAAGCAGCCGGTAAATTCACCACTTCCTGTAGAAAATCAGGTAGCAATGGTATATGCAGGTACTGAAAACTTATTGAGAAACATTCCGGTAAAAAAGGTAAAAGAATTCATGAAAGAATATGTTGAATTCCTAAAAACCAAACATCCGGAAACAATGAAAGCGATCAAATCAGGAAAAATCGACAACGATATTACTGATGTATTGAAAGCAGCTGCTAACGATATCGCTTCTAAATACAATTAATAAAATTAGTTGATGGTTTTTGGTTGATCGTGGATGAAACTCTCTGAAACTAACAACCAAATAACCGACAACCAACAACTAAATTCTATATGGCAAATTTAAAGGAAATACGAGGCAGAATTACTTCTATCAGTTCTACAATGCAGATTACCAGTGCAATGAAAATGGTTTCCGCAGCGAAACTGAAAAAAGCACAAGATGCTATTGTAATGCTTCGTCCGTATTCGGAAAAGCTTCAGGAGATCATTCAGAATGTGAATGCCAACCCGGATCCTGACAATGTTTCTCCTTATGCAGAGCAAAGAGAAGAAAAGAAGATTCTTTATATTGCAGTAACTTCCAACAGAGGTTTGGCAGGGGCTTTCAATTCCTCCGTGATTAAAGAGCTAAATCATAAGATTGCAGATCATGCAAATGCAGAAGTTGAGATCCTTACCATTGGTAAAAAAGCATTTGATTCTTTAAGAAAATCAAGAACAATCTATGACAACCAAAGTGCTGTATACGATGCTTTGAACTTTGAAAAGGTAGCAGGCATTACAGAGAAAGTAATGAGTGATTTCACTAAAGGAGACTTTGATAAAGTATATCTTGTTTATAATAAATTTATCAATGCTGCTACTCAGGAAGTGGTAACAGAACAAGTACTTCCGATTGCGATGCCGGAAACGGATGCAGCCGATGTGAATACAGATTACATTTTCGAACCTAATGCTGAGGAAATTCTGGATAATTTAATCCCTAAATCCATTAAAACGCAGGTTTATAAAGCAATTTTGGATTCAGTAGCTTCTGAACACGGAGCAAGAATGACAGCAATGCACAAAGCAACGGATAATGCGCAGGCTCTGAAAAACGATTTGAAAATTTTCTATAATAAAGCGCGTCAGGCAGCTATTACCAATGAAATCCTCGAAATTGTTGGTGGTGCCGAAGCATTGAAAAACGGATAATTCATTATCACCAAGCTACAAAACAAAAAAGCATCGGAGACTTCCGGTGCTTTTCTTTTTTGTCATAACACGAACATCCTGAGAAATGTTTTAGCTTCTTTTTTGAAAGGAGGCAAGCTTCATCGCATCCCGAATGAGTTTTCCGGGGCGGAAGATGGTTCTTATGCTTTTAATGCTTGCAGAGGTAACGTCCTCCTGTTTTTCTTCACCGATGAGCCTGCAAGGTAAAGTAGTCTCCTACATACACTATTTTGCCTTCTGCCACATCATCTGCAATTTTTGAAAAAGTACTCTCCAGTACAGCTAGGATATCCGCTTTGGATACAGTGGAAGTAGAGGCGGCATGCTTGGCAAGATCAGAAAGTGTGGTTTTGCC
>DAMDNI010000064.1:0-8186 GCA_032083825.1 Bergeyella sp.
GAATCAGTCATATCTCCATAATGAAGATTAATAAGCCTCTTTTGATGCATATCTTTTACCCATTCATCGAAATAAAGATGTTCAATTCTACTTGTATTAAAACTAGATGATCTTCTGATAATGCCATGAACTTCATACCCTTTTTCAATAAGAAGCTCTGCCAAGAAAGATCCATCCTGTCCTGTTATACCTGTAATTAACGCCCTTTTTTTCATCTTTTTTAATTATTTAAGAATTAATCTTTTTTAAAATTCCACCATTTTTTCTTTTCAGCATGATAGCCGTAACCATACTTATTCCCATATCCAAAATTGGTCTTATGTACATCATTAAGAACGAAAGCCAGATTCTTCAGCTTACCATCCTTAACATTTTTATTTACAAACCCTATAAATGATCTTTCAGTATTTTCAGAACGAGTTACATACAATATGACATCCGCATTTTCTGCAATAAGGAAAGAATCAGTAACAAGCATTAAAGGAGCTGTGTCAAGAATTATATAATCATATTCTTTCTGAAGTTTTGTTATAAGTTCCTTATATCTGCCATTTTCTAATAAATCGGCCGGATTTGGTGGAATACTTCCTGAAAAAATAACATCACAATAAGCTGAAAATATACTTTTATGGATAATTGTATGCTCATCCGAAATTTCTCCATATAGGTATTCAGTGAGTCCTTTTGTTCCTTTTTTATCAGGATCATACCTCTGAAGTTGAGGATTACGAATATCAGACCCTACAATAATCACTCGCTTATCCTTTCCTGAAAGAGATAATGCAAGATTTACCGAAACGAAAGTTTTTCCCTCTCCTTTTACACTGGAGGTAATAAGTATTGTTTTTCCTTTGTCCTTTTTAGGGATAAGGAATTTCAAGTTTGTTCCAAGTATTCTGAATGATTCTGCCAACGGAGTAACATCATTGGGTTGGATCAATTCAGTACTATTCTTAGAAAGCCGAGGTATCTCTGCCAAAACAGTATTGTCAGAAAGTAATTCCAAATCATCTTTATCTATAATCTTATTATTAAAGAGTTCTTTAAGATAAATATATCCGAACGGCAGTAATACTCCAATTAACCCCGCGCTCAGAAGAATAATCATTTTTTTCGGCGCTACAGGTTTTTTATTTACATATGCCTGATCTATTATCCGCGCTTTATTTGCTGTCATTGCTAATGAAATAGCTGCTTCTTCTCTTTTTTGGAGTAACAACAGATAAAGATTCTCTTTAATTTGTTGCTGTCTTTCAATGCTTCTAAAAAGCTTTTCCTGAGCAGGAACTTTTTGAATATTACTAATAGAGCTTCCATACTCGCTCTCTAATTGTTTCCGGCTTAGATTTAGGGTAGTTTTGTTCTTGATGAGGCCTTCCTGAATAGCTTTTTTCATATTGGCAATCTGAGCATTAGCATCTACAACTAATGGGTTTTGTGGGGTTGCATTTTCCAAAAGCTTATTTTTCTTAAGAATTAAGGCATTATAATTCTCAATACTTTTACCCGCAGCTTCATTGCTCAGACCAATATTTACAGGGAGTAGATCATTATTAGACTGATTATTTAAATAATTTAAAAGCAACTGGGTAATCTCAAGCTGAGTATCTATACTTAATTGGCTAGCTCGAGCTTGTTCCGATTTTTGTAGATTCATCCTGGCTTCTGTAGGAATATCTACAATATTATTTTGAATTTTAAACCGCTCCTTCTCACTCTCTACATTTCCTAATTCCTGAGAAATAATGCTAATTCTTTCATCTATAAAATCTTTTGTCTTTTTAGACTCTGTATTCTTATCACTAGTTGCATCATTATTATAGACTTCAGTAAGAGCATTGAGGAAATCCTTTGTTTTTTCTTTATTGGAACTATTCATAGAAAGACCAATAACAGTGGCATTTTTATCCAATAAATCCACCTTTAATGCCTCTTGTATATTATCCGAAAGTGTTTCTAAACTAGTATAAGTAAAGTATAAATCATTCAAATCCATTTTTCTCACTTTTTTAAGATTAAAATCAGGATTTTTAATAATCATAATATTAGCATACGGAAGACTTACGGTCGTGTTGTAAGTAGTTACAATATCTTTCTTTAATTCTTCCGAAGACAATGTGATCTTCTCACCTTTGATAGAAATATTGATTTCTTTTTTAGGCAGTTCTTCATCTGGCTTTTCATTAATTAGCTGAATAATAACAGGACTAGTACTTTTATAAAGTTCTACATCATAATTTTTTTCTCTGGAAAATAATGGGGTTTGCAACTTAAGATTAGCGATTACCTCTTCAATAATTTGTTTAGATTTAAAAATTTCCAGTTCATTTTCAATGCTATTCGTTCCCATCCCTCCAAATCCGGCAAGTCCTTGTAAAACGCCAAAATCTCCAGAAGCACTTGACATTTTTTTCGCATCTTTTATCAATACTGAAGACTGTATTTTGTATACGGGCTGAGAAGATTTAATATAAAAATAGGCAAGAACAACCATTGTAATAAAACCAATAGCGAACCAATACCACCTGTTCAGATAAGGTTTCAAAATATTTCTTAAATTCAATTCTTCCTTGTTAATTTCCTGAGTCATTTTTATATATTTCTTAAAAAAGTTTTATTACTTCTGAGAATGATAGCCATAACCATATTTGTTGCCATAGCCGAAATTGTTCTTGCTGACATCGTTAAGAACAAATCCTACATTGTGTAGTTTGCCTGATTTCCAATTTTCATCTGCGAATTCTAATAAAGCCTTTTCTGTATATGCAGAGCGGGTTACATACAATACGATATCGGAGTGCTTCGTTATATTAAAGGTATCGGTTACCAATAAAAGAGGAGCTGTGTCTACGATAATATAATTATAGTGTTTTTTTAGTGTGTTCAAAAGAACTTCATACCTTCCATTTGTAAGAAGCTCTGTAGGATTTGGAGGAATCGTACCCGAAAAAATAATATCGCAATACTGATTAAAGGGATTGGTTTTGATGATTGATTCCACCTCCATTTCAGCATCATGAAGGAAATCAGACAATCCTTTAAAACCCTTTGATTCAGGCAGATATCTTTGCAGCTGAGGATTCCTTATATCTGATCCTATAATCACGACTTTATTTCTTGAATTGGCCAAAGCCAAAGAAAGATTCATGGATATGAATGTTTTACCTTCTCCTTTTACGGATGAAGTCACCATAATTGTTTTACAATCTTTCTGAGTTAACATAAAATTCATGTTTGTAATCAGGATTCTGAATGCCTCTGCCAAAGGAGAAAAGTCATTGGTTTGAATAAGGTTTTCTTTATTTTTCGGCATACTCGGAATCTCTCCTAAAACCGGGATATCTGATACTTTTTTGATGTCATTTTTAGACACCAATTTATTATTCAATAATTCTTTGAGATACACATAGATAAACGGGATAATAAGCCCTAAAAAAAGAAATGAGCCTAAAATCATCATTTTTTTGGGAGCTACCGGTTTTTCCATTACAAAGGCCTCATCAATAACCCGTGCTTTTGGAGCAACTACTGCAAGAGAAATCGCCGTTTCCTCCCTTTTCTGAAGCAAGAGCAAATAAAGATTTTCCTTAATCTGCTGCTGCCTTTCAATACTTCTAAACAGTTTTTCCTGAAGAGGCATTTTCACAATTTTAGATGAAATATCCTGCTGTTCTTGAGTATACTGGTTCAGTGCCAGCTGGATTCCTGTCTTGTTTTTTTGAAGCGACTCGGAAACCGCATTCCTCAAAGAATTAATCTGTCCTGTAAGGTCAATCACTAAAGGGTTTTGAGGTGTCGCATTTTCTAAAAGGCGGTTCCTTTCTAAAACCAGATTGTTATAATTCTGGATGGCAAGATTTGCTTCCTGACCATTAAGCCCAATATTATTCGGAAGTACCTGATAATTATTTTGTTTTCTTAAAAAGGAAATAAGAGCATTGGTAAGTTCCAGCTGGGAGTTCAGCTCTAATTGCTTTTCTCTTGCACTGGCAGTGCTTTCCAATCCTATTTTAGCTTCCGTAGCCAGATCCGTGATCTGATTCTGAAATTTAAATCTTTCTTTCTGATTCTCTACTTCTCCTAGTTCTCCTGAAATAATGCGAATCCTTTCATCAATAAACTCTTTGGTTTTTTTTGATTCAGAATTTTTATCCGTAATTGCATCGCGGTTATACGCATCCACAATACCATTGAGAATGATTTTCCCTTTATCTGATTCCGGACTATTAATCGAAAGGTTAATGACAGTGGCATCTTTATCTGTAAGATCCACACTTACTATTTTCTGAATCTCGTTGGTTTTCGATTCTGCCTTGCTGAAATGAAGTTCTAATACTTTACTGACCTCCCCAGCTTTTTCGGGATCAAAATTATGATTCTTCCTCACCAGAATATTAGCAAAAGGAAGATTTATCAGCTTATTAAAAGCCGACTTTAATTCAATATTATATTCTTTTGATTTTAAAATAAATGTATTTCCAATAATTTCTAATTCAAACTCCTTTTTCGGAAATTTTTTATTTTTCTTTTCACTAATAACCTGAATAAATACAGGCGAGGTATCTGCAAAAAGTTCTTTGGTAGAAAAACCTACATTAGAAAGAATCGTAGTCTGCAAATGATATTGATCTACAACCTCTCTTACAACTTTTTTGGATTTAAAAATCTCTATTTCATTTTCAATACTGTTTGTACTCATCCCGCTGAAGCCGGATAAGCCCTGAAGAACTCCCATTTCTGAAGAGGCATTCAAAGATTTTTTTGCATCTTTGATCAGAACATTCGTCTGAATATTATAAACAGGAGTAGCAGTTTTAATATATAATAATGCCAAAGACACCATTAGTAAGACTGAAATAACAAACAAAACCCAATGTGAAAGATAGGGTTTTATTATATCCAGTATATGAATTTCCTGTTCCTGTGCCTTTTTTTCCATTTTAGGATGATTACCTTACTATAATTGCCAATAGACCGACGATAATAGAAGCTACCGAGATAAGAATATTTGTCTGCGGACCAAAAGAAGATGAATTTTTTCTGGTATTATTAGGCGTTACGTAAATGACATCATTCTGCTTAATATAATAGTAAGGGGAATTAATGAAATTTGCATCCAAAATATTAATATACTGCTTATCTGTCGTTCCGTTAATATTCCTTACCACTAAAATCTTATCCCTTTCGCCATAAATAGTAAGATCGCCTGCAAGGCCTAATGCTGCCAATATTGTAGTAGGCTGGCCATCAGGAATCATGTATTGCCCCGGCTTGTTTACTTCTCCAAGAATGGTTACTTTAAAATTATTATTGCGGATATTTACCCCAGGATTTTTTATAAATTTTGTCAATTTTTCCTTGAGCTCATCCTGAAGATTCTCGGCTGTTTTACCTGTGGTATTGATTTCTCCCAGAACAGGAAAATCAAAATTCCCTTTAGAATCCACAATATAAGTCGGCCCGGAAACAGAGGTCTGAGACTGTACGGGCAAATTGCTGCTCGGAAGTGTAAACTGAGAAACTTCCCCGGAAGAATAATTCTGATTAAAAGGTTTTACCACATCCATATCTTTTGCAGACACATTGATCACAAGCTGATCTCCGGGCTGAATGGTGTAAGAACTATTCTGTGAGGCCTGAATCGCTACATTTTCAATATTCTGCATGTAATCGATATTATACTTGGACTTACACGATGTTAAAAGTAATGATAAAGCGGCTAGTACAGTTAAGGATAGATTTAATTTCATTGTTTCCTGTTAAAAATCTAAAGGTTGCAAATATATAAATTATTTATCTAACGACTCATAGATAGAATTATTGCTTTTGAAATCAGAAACTATTTTTTTGAGAATCCGGACGACTTCTATCTTTTCATTAGAGGCGGAAGATTCTACCAACCGTTCGATGTAATATTTTATTTCTTCAAATGGCATACTGGGGTCTTTTGCCACCATAATTTTTTCATTATGGGTTGGAAGGGTTTTGGAAGCATCACTCAATAATTCCTCATAAAGTTTTTCCCCCGGTCTAAGCCCTGTATAGATTATTTTGATATCAATTTCCGGTTCAAACCCTGACAATTTGATCATTCTCCTTGCCAGATCAAGTATTTTCACCGGTTCCCCCATGTCAAACACATAAATCTCTCCACCGGAACCCATTGTTCCCGCCTGTAAAACGAGCTCACAAGCTTCAGGAATCGTCATAAAATATCTTACAATTTCCGGATGGGTAATGGTTACAGGACCTCCTTTTTCAATCTGTTTCTTAAATAAAGGTATAACCGAACCGTTGGAACCTAATACGTTTCCGAATCTTGTAGTTATAAATTTGGTCGTATTTCCCTCAAGATTTTGTAATGCCTGAACATATAATTCTGCTGCTCTTTTTGACGCTCCCATGACATTGGTCGGATTCACGGCCTTGTCCGTAGAAACCATTACAAACCTGTTTACTTTATATTTGCTTGAAAGGGCAGCAAGCTGCTGTGTTCCCAAAACATTCACCCGTACACCTTCATGAGGATTCGCCTCTACCAACGGTACATGCTTGTATGCCGCAGCATGGTAAACCATTGAAAACTGATATTTTTCAAAAAGCTGCTCCAACCTGTTCCTGCATGTGATATCCATAAGGACAAACTTCATATTCAGATGAGGAAAATTGCCTCTCATTTCCAGCTCAATATCATGAAGCGGTGTTTCCGCCTGATCCAGCACCACTATCAATGAAGGCTGAAATTGCGCTACCTGACGCACAATTTCACTTCCAATAGAACCAGCGCCTCCGGTGACCAGTATTGCTTTTTCGAAATGACGTTTTTTGACCTCATCATTTTCGATTTTTATCGGTTTCCTGTTGAGCAGATCCTCAATCTGCAGGCTTTTAATGTTGCTGCTGAGATCCGAGTCCCTCATCTTTTGGACAGAAGGAGCCTTTAAAACCTGCAAATCTTTTTCCAGAAAAAGATTCACCCAGGAATTCATCTCTTCCCGGCTCATTCCTTCTTTATTGATGATCACGCCATCAATGGATAAGGCCTCTTTCGATTTAAGAATTAACTTATCTTTAAAAAATATAGGTTTTCCTAAAATTTTTGCTCTTTTAGAATCGGAACGCTGGGTAAGAAAACCCACTACCTGATAAGGCAGATTAGAATTATCTAAGATAGCCCTGGCAATTGTTACCGCCTGCTCGTCTACTCCTAAAACCAAAATCCTTTTCTTCAACGTACTGCGCCTGAATTCTCTCAACATGTGAAAAAACTCTTTTACGAGAAACCTGAATACAAACATCAGCATAAAAGAAATGGTGAAAAATACCACAAGAAGAACAGACGGCATCAGTTTAACTCCTGTTACCCAACGAAAAGCGATATTGAAAGCAAAAACTGTAATTACCGTACATGTACTTGCCAAAAGAAGCTTAAACAGATCTACAAAAGTTGAATGCCTAATAATACCTGAATAGGTTTTAAATGCAAACATATACAGAACATTTACTGCAATTATCACTACAGCAATCTCCTCTACAGACAGATGGTACTGCCCATTTATGATGATTTTTTTATAGATTATAAAGGATAAAAGGATAGAGAATAAAAGGATAAAAATATCAATCATCAATATTACCCAGCGTGGAAGATATCTTATATCGGTAATATTCATCAGGTTATCTCCCTCATAAACCATTTTTTTCAGGTTATTAATATATCCCATGGACGTGTCGTGTTTCTTAAAATAGTACTTAGATATCAAAATCTCAGTAATGAGATATAAATTTACGTAATTTCATGTCTTTTAGCAAATTTTAAGACTTCTAAAAACTCAATTTAATTAAAAAATTAAATATCAAAAAACAGATTTAATGACGTTATAAATTCTTTCTTTGTCATTCTCAGTAAGGTTAGATCCTGAAGGCAGACATAAACCATCTTCAAACAGCTGGCTTGAAGTTCCGTCTCCAAAATATAACTCTTTTCTGAAAACAGGCTGCATGTGCATCGGCTTCCATAGAGGACGGGATTCAATATTATGTTTTAAAAATGCTTCTCTTAATAACTCACGATTCATTTTCTTCAGTTTTCGTGTATTTATCAGAATGGCTGTTAACCAATGATTAGAATAAAAATCACTGCCTGGCTCATGAAAAACAGACACTTCTTCAATATCTTTAAAAATATC
>DAMDNI010000064.1:8196-13118 GCA_032083825.1 Bergeyella sp.
GATTTTCTCTTCTCTGTTCAATCCTTTTTCCCAAAACTTCCATCTGTCCTCTTCCTATCCCTGCACAGATATTGCTCATTCTATAATTGTACCCGAGTGTTGTATGCTCATAATGCACCGCATCATCTTTTGCCTGGGTAGAAAGATAAATCGCTTTCTTTTTGAAATCGGGATCTTTTGCTATCAGCGCCCCACCACCTGAAGTGGTGATTATTTTGTTTCCATTAAAGCTTAGAACCGATATATCACCGAAAGTACCCACTTTTCTTCCTTTATATAAACTTCCTAAAGCTTCCGCACTATCTTCAATAACAGGAATCTGGTATTTTTGTGATATTTTATTAATTTCGTCTACCTTATAAGGCATGCCATACAGGCAAACCGCAATAATTGCCTTGGGCTTTTTCCCATTCTTTATGCGATCTTCAATTGCTGCTTCCAGAATTTCCGGACTCAGGTTCCATGTTTCTTTTTCGCTGTCTATAAAAACAGGCTTTGCATCTACATAACGGATACAGTTTGCCGAAGCAGAAAATGTAAGTGACTGGCACAATACCTCATCTCCTGCCTCCACTCCTAATAAAATAAGCGCAAGATGTAATGCTGCAGAACCCGAACTTACCGCCGCCACATGTACTTTCTCACCAAGAAAAAGCTCCAAATCATCTTCCAGACCATTTACATTAGGACCAAGCGGAGCTACCCAGTTTTCATCAAATGCCTTCTGGATGTACTTCATCTCTTCTCCTCCCATGTGCGGAGAAGAAAGCCAGATCTTATTACTCATCTTTTTTGTCCTGGTTATTATATTTTAAAATTCTTGCCGGATTCCCTACCATTACGGCATTGTCCGGAACATTCTTCAACACTACTGCCCCTACCCCAATTACGGCATTTTCACCTACCGTCACCCCTTGTATCAGCTGAGCTCCTAAACCTATATGAGCTCCTTTTTTAATTTTAATATTGCCTGCTAATGCAGCATTGGGAGAAATATGTACAAAGTCTTCTATTTCACATTCATGTTCAATAATGGCTCCTGTATTTATGATGCAATGTTTCCCAATTTTAACTTCCGCATTGATGCAAACCTTAGGCATTATTACGGAACCTTCACCAATATCCACAAATCTTGAGATATAAGCGCTTCTGTGAATCATTGTTTCAAAGGTACAAATGGATTCCAGCTTGTCCGCTATTTGTTCTCTTATTTTGTTGTCTCCTATTGCAATTATGACTTTCTTTCCTTTTAATAAACGTTCTTCCGGCTTATATATTTCAAGATGATGCGGAAAATTGTCAGGAGGATTGTCATCAACAAGATATTCCAGCATCTGATTGTTAGACAAAATCAGGTCATAAATCACTTTTGCCTGCCCTCTGGCTCCATACAAAATCATATTCCGTTTCCTTTAAAGGCCTCCATTGTGATATAATTATTGGCATTCACACCGTGTCTTCTTATGACTTTGCTGAGAGTAATCCCTACAATTTTCAGATCCAAAAGAAACGAAATATTTTCCACATATTCTATATCATAACTGAATTTTTCGTTCCATGAAAGTGCATTTCTTCCATTTACCTGTGCCCAGCCGGTAATTCCCGGTTTTACTTCATGACGCCGCATCTGGAAATCATTATATAGAGATAAATATTCCGGCAAAAGCGGGCGCGGACCGATAAGGCTCATCTCTCCTTTCAAGACATTAATAAGCTGTGGAATCTCATCAAGAGAAGTTTTTCTCACTATTTTTCCAAACCATGTAAGCCGATGGTAATCTGAAAGCAGGTTGCCATTTTTGTCTTTTTTATCCGTCATGGTTTTGAATTTAATAATGGTAAAAATATTCCCATTTTTACCCGGCCGTTCCTGAAAAAAAAAGGGTTTCCCTTTGTTGGAAAAAGCCAAAAAAGCTGTAATTATCAGTAATAAAGGCGACAACAGCAATAATATAATGGCTGATAAAACAAAATCTGATAGTGGCTTAATAACCTTTTTATACATTCTTAAAAATTATACGTTCCCTTAAAATTACAACGAATGTGTGCAAAGGTAAAAAATAAAATGAACTCTTTTATTATTTATGGTTAAACTTGTAACGGAAGAAATCATCATCAATACCCATTAAGATTAAAAAAAATAAAGAGCTACAGAGTAACTCTTTAATATTATGATAATAACACAATTTTAAATAATTTTTCTTTTATTTTTACCCGCTGTGAAAATAATGATACCTATTCCTGCTACCAAAAGTAAAGACCAGTATTGATTTACAGGAACCGGTTCTCCAGGAGTTCCCGGGCCTTCTTCCTGAGGGTCTGTAGGAGGGGGATCTGAATAACTATTTTCAGGTTTAGATTGCACATCAGATTCAGATTCAACAAATCGATTATCTGTTTGAGCATAATTAAACGCGAAAAGATTTATCAAAACTGCAGTAAAAAGTCTTTTCATTTATTGCTATAATTTAAATAAGAATTGTAAGTCAAAACTTTAGGGTACAAATATATATTTTTCTTTTTGAAATTATACAATAAAACATTCAAAGTCATAGTAATGAACATGAAGGTTTTATTAATATATAATTATTTCAGTATTTTTTTTGAAATTGTTTCACCCCCTCTTTTCACTTTCAAAATATAAATTCCAGAAATAAGTATGTTTCCATTTATTGTAAATTCCTTATTACTACCTTCTAATTTTTGGTATAATCTTCCGGAAGCATCATACACTTCTATTTCATCAATTTTCTTTTGGAAAGATTTTATGATGAAATTCTCACCGTTACGATATACCTGCAAATTGTTTTTAACATTATTAGCTGTTGCTAGTGTAGCATCCTGTTTGTATACAATTTCAAAACGGTTCTCTGTACTTCCCTTAGCAACAGAAAAAGCATAGCTTTGTTCTGATAAATTAGTATAGCTATTGTTTAACTTATCATGAAGGTAGATTACTTGACCATTTGCAAATATACCTTCTGGATGTTCCAGCTTTATCGTATAGATTCCCGTTCTATTTTGTTTGGTACCGATATTGATTTTAGAATCCTGCAAAAACTCTCCTTTTGCCTGAATCTGCATTTTATTTTCACCCAAAAATGAATAAAAAGAATCATCTCCTACTGTTAAGAGTTCCGCATCATAATCTTGATCATAATTATCTGTGGCACCAGCAAGATGCGCCAAAAGAATTGTATTTACAATATTATCAGGAGAAACAAAACTCAACCAATATCGGTTTTTTACTTGTGTTTGCTTTACAAAATTATTAAAGAAGACACCGACCCCTGTTGTTCTCATATCATTGTTGAATGTTAGGGTTCTTGTTATTGCTGTTGCTCCTGTTGCCGGTGTCAAATCGTCTCTTACCTGAACAATAAAGCCTTGGCCTACTTTTATATTTTCGGTGGGAGTATATTCAGCCAATCCTCCTGCACCTGTTGTTGGAGGACTTCCACCGGCTAATGTAAGTACTGCATAATTATTGTGTTTGCTATTTGTTGAGCCGGATTGGGTAAGATTATCATCCAGATTACTCCAGAACCATACAGTTCCTTTAATGGAGGTATTATTAGCTTCTACAAATTCTTCAAAATCTAAACCCGAAGGATATGGGTTACCTATCAAATTATACCCATGATTGAATGCATTGTTTGGACTCCTTTGTACTGAAACAGTAATTGCATCACCATTGTTGGGAACCCCTGTAAAACTGAAAGTATCTGGAGTTTTGGTTGTTCCATATCGATTTTTCCCTCTTATTGCATATCCTTTACCCGGAATGAAGAAATTATCTTCTGTTGCATAAAAATAATCATTCGGTTCATTATATCTGAATATTCTATTATTAGGAGTTCCAGGCGAAAATCCACCCGTGCTGGTTTCTAAATTTGGATTTGTAGTATTTAAAAGTCTTTGACCTATGCTAGCATCTCCAAATACTGGTGAACTCCAATAGGTGTAATCCATTTTCTTCATGCTTGCTTTTCTTTCAGCTTTTACATTTCCGCTGTTTGCAACACCTGCATCTGCATCTTGCATCAAATTAGCATTATTGGCAAATAAAGCGGTAGCATCAGCATCCACTTGAATTCCTCTTTTGGCTGTCAATACATAAGGAGTGGCGGTATCGACAGTTTCAGGGATGGTTAATTTCCCTGTGCCGGTTATTTTTGTAAGATTATTCACCCTCAGATTTTTTCCACCTGCTTCTACGTTTGAACCTGATACATCGATGTTAAAATACTGTTTTGGATTTGCATTTGCTCCGGTTCTAATACTGATTGCAGATCCGCCTGTAAATTCTACTACACCTCCTGTTAAACTATAATCACCACCTAAGCTTGGTTGTGTACCGCCTCTTGAAATTTTATAACGACCGCCCGACATAGTAAGTTTGCCATCTTCATCTGAAACATCCGCAAAACCATTACTTGGCATATCTAAGACTGTTCCTCTCTTAATTTCTAATTCACCTGTACTGGTGAAATATTTCATCCCGTTAATAAAAAGATTTAAATCATCATTTGCAGGAGCATTATTTGTTTGTAAATCAGCAATTACTTTGCTGCTTAATTCTGATGGCAAACCATTCCCTGTGGTTTGATGCACTTTTCCTATGTAATGGTATGTTGCACCAGAGTTGAAGGTTCTACTCGCAACAGGCACTCGTACATTACCTACATCAGCTGTTGTTGTAATTCCATCAGGTGAGGTAATTTTTAGAGTACTGCCACTCTCCGCTGTAAATGCTTGCCCTCCACTATTTCCTGTTACATTTAATGCGGTTGTTCCATTAAAGCCGAAATCTAAAGTTGTATTTCCTCTTACGTTAACTGAAGAAAATGATTCTAAATTTAAATTTTTAGCCAACATCACATAAGGCGTTGATGCATAAGCAGGCCATTTTAAATTGAAAT
>DAMDNI010000065.1:0-6378 GCA_032083825.1 Bergeyella sp.
AAATAATAATATCCAGCATCGCAATAAATAAAAGGATAAACCCAATCAAAATTGCATAGGCCACCTTTGCATATTTCACAATCATTGCAGCGACTACTCCGCCAACTGTTGAGGCAACGCCTGAAGAAAAAAGAAGTGCTACAAAAAAATAAGGTTTATGCTCTACAGATTTCAAAAGAAGTTCCCAGTTCTGAAAAGGCGTAAAACCTTCATAGGTAATCCATGAAGGATTCAGACGAATGCCAAGAGTAATGAGCAGGAATGCAACGCCCAAACCTACCAGTACAACAACTGTATTTCTTATAAAATTCATTAAAACTGATGCGCAATCATTGAGATTTCAATATCTACATTTTTCGGCAGGCACGAAACCTGAACCGTTTCTCTTGCCGGATAATTATCAGCATCAAGATAAGAAGCGTAAATATCATTCATTACAGCAAAGTCATCCATATTTTTAAGGAAAATTGTTGCTTTCACCACATTTTTAAAATCCATTCCGGCTTCATCCAGAACAGCTTTCAGATTCTTCATAACCTGATGTGTTTCTTTTTCAATCCCTTCCACCAATTTGCCTGTTTCAGGATTTACAGGAATCTGCCCTGATATATACAGAACTCCGTTGATTAAATTGGCCTGGGAATAAGGCCCTATGGCTGCAGGAGCATTTGCGGTGGAAATAATCTTTTTCATATGTTTTCAAATAAGGTTTCGCAAATATAAAATAATTAGGAATATCAGAAAGAGGAATTTGGCTGCGTAAAGCTTCGTTCTTTATATTTCACGGCATCCTGAAGGATATTGGCTTTAATTCCGATGAAGAAATCATATACTTTGTACTGTCCAAAAGGAATCCAGTTAAAATTAATCGTAAAACTCCGTTGATCACGCGCAAATCCAATTCTTGTATAGGCGAGTTCTTTGCTGATAAAATCATAATAGGTACTTCCGTTGATGCTCCAGAACGGAGTAAGTTTGAGTGTACCGTCCAGTCCCAAAGAAGCAACAGTGGTTCCAAATTTTGTCAGCTGTTTTGTATAGCCATATTGCGCATTCACATTCAGAGTCCAGGGTTGTGTAAAATGGGCATAATTATCATCATCGAAAAAGTAATTTTCGTTCCGGATTTCACCTTTGGTTTTATACGTTTGGGAAAGTTCTTCTTTTTTTCCGAAAATGGCTTCGCTTAAAGGATAAGACAATTGGACATTGAAGCCTTGCAATCTGAACTTTCCAAAATTTTCCGTCCTTACTCCGGTTGTTTCTCCGGGTGCAAAAATAACTTCGTAAGGGTCCAGAACCAATTGGGAATTTACACTCAGTTTATTATCAAAGAATGATGACTGCCCTGAAAACGTAAAGTTTGACCACTTGTATTTTTCAGCTGCAAAATTGTAGCTGGTATTAAAATTAAGACTTTCAAAAATCTTTAGTTTTTTTACCCCTGTCGAATCATTTTTCGCTTTCACCTTCATTTCCAGGTTGTTCCCTATATTGATTCCTATTGACTGTACCAAACCTGATGAAGGAGAACCTATAATTCCTTTATCAAAAATAGAATAGGTTGTAAGATCTCCTCTATCATTATAATATTCTTTAAAATACCCGAATTTAGGATTTCCGAAATCGGGAGAATAGGTAAAGCTTAAGGATGGAGTCATCATGTGGCGAATCCCCTGTATTTTAGAATCTTTTTTGAAAATTTTCGTTCCGTACAATACTGTCTGCAAACTTGCTGAAGTTGAAAAAGTAGAATATCCTGCAATCTGTTTATTGAGAACATCCTCAATACCCTGACTGATCGGATTGTAAGTTCTGGTAAGCGTTTTTGTAGTTAAAGCATTGTCAATTGTTGAAGAAAGCGAAAAGGTAAAATATTTTGCAATCGTCGTATTGGTTCCAAGGCTGATATTGTTTTTCAGGCCGGTCTGCATCTTATCAAACATTGCTGGCGTGAAAAGTTCACTTTCCGTAGTCTGAACATAATTATTAAAACTAAGTCCCGTATTTACCGTGATATTTTCCAGCAAACCCTGTCTCATTCCTCCGCTTTTCGGATTAAAAAGATAGAACTGATTGATAGAAACATTCATCTGAGGAAGCCTTAAATCTGAAACTCCTGTTGAAAAATTCTGGGAATATGACGCATTTCCGGTAATGCTTATCGGAAGTCTTAAAAATCTCTTGGTAACGCTTATACTGGAGTTCTGCTGAGCATTCAGTACATTCTGATTTAAAGCATAATTGTTATTGACCGTATTGTTATAAAATTTGCTGCTCACCACGTCCACAGAAGCCGAAAAAGTAAAATACGGATTGGCCTTTGTATCCTGAGTATGCCTCCAGGCTATTCTATAAGTTCCCACTTTAGAATAGTCGGAAAGTCCTTTTATTCCGCGGATTGTAGTTCCAATATCAGCAGAAAAACTTCCGGAATAGCGGTAATTTTTCTTATAATTCATTTCGGGGCGCAGATTCCAGCTTCCTTTTGTATAAATATCTGTTAAAATCTTAAGGTCGAAATGTTCTCCTATGGGCTGATAATATCCTAGGCTGTTCAGGAAAAAGCCGACATCTTCTCTTTCTCCAAAACTCGGGATCAGGATTCCGGCAGAACGTTTATCAGAAAACGGAAGGATGGCAAAAGGCATAACCAAAGGCGTAGGAACTTCCTCAATATACATCTGTATCGGGCCTGTAATAACCTGGGATTTTTGCTTTCCCTTAATAAGCTTAATATTCGGCGCGAGAAGATAATAATCAGCGATTGTATCTTTTTTCTTTAAAAAATATTCATCCGTTGTATACTTTCCTTGTTTCATGAAAAACACGGAATCATTATATTTTTTTGTTCTTTCAGCCACAATTACCCCTTCGCTTTCTTCTGTCCTGGCATTGAAAGCAATGGCCTGCCTTGTTTTATAATTATAGGTAAATTCGTCGTATTCATATTGTTTTCCTGCCTGTGTAGCAACAGCCGGTTTCTTTATTTTCCCTAAAGAATCCAGTTCTCCTCTGGCGAAAACAAGATTTTTATTCCAGTTAATAGAAATATAATCGGCATCAATCTGCATATCCTGGAATTTTACCTGCGCATTTCTGTTGAGGTAGGTCATCTTTTTCCCGATATCGTTCCGGATGCTTTCGGCCTTGGAATTCACAATGTCTGTCAGCTGTTCTTTTTTAACAACTGTGGTATCAGATTTGGATACAGTATCATTAACTATCACATTTTTAGGCAGATTTTCAGGATTATTTTGTGCTAAAAAACTGTTAAAAATTAGGATAATTAAAATTTGTAGTATATTTTTGAAGCTGGTTTTGCCCAATTCTTATATCATAATAACGGGGTCAAAATTAAAACAATTTTTAAACTTAAAGATGATTACTCGAAGATTTTCTTATAAAAAATATTTTCTCTGTCTGTTTGTTGCATTTTCAACTGTTTTGTCTGCTCAAAAAAAATTCACCATTGTGCTGGATGCAGGACACGGAGGAAGTGATCACGGAACAAACCGCACTTACAGTTCTGTCGGCTATCTTGCTGAAAAAGACATTACCCTTGCCGTTACATTACTAGTAGGAAACATGCTTGAAAAAGACAAGGATTTCAAAGTCATTTATACCCGAAAAACAGACATGTATCCTTCATTGACGGAAAGAACGACACTTGCCAACAGAAGCAAAGCCGATCTTTTTGTGAGCATCCACGTAAACGGAGTGAAAAACACAAGTGCTTACGGAACGGAAACTTTTGTAATGGGGCCAGACCAGAACAAAACCAATCTTGAAGTTGCAAAAGCCGAAAATGATGTAATATTTCTTGATGAAAAAGACAAGGAAACCTTTGCTTCTTACGATCCTAGTTCCCCCGAATCTCTAATTGCCCTTAAAATCCAGCAGGGCAAATATCTTGAGAGCAGCCTTTTATTGGGAAGTTTTGTGGAGGATAATTTTGTAAAGAAAGACAAACGACTTTCCAGAGGAGTAAAACAGCAAAATTTACACGTCCTCCGCCTTAATGCAATGCCTTCCGTTTTAATTGAAATGGGATTTGTGAGCAATCCTGATGAAGCGTTATACATTTCTTCTTCACAGGGACAGAAAGAGATTTCCGAAAGCATCTACAATGCAATCATCAGCTATAAAAAAGCCATCGAAAGAAATGCCCAAGAAAAAATCGCTGTAAAAGAGCCTGAAAAACCTGAGGAAAAACCGCTTTCCAATGATTTCAGGATTTTATTGATGAGTTCGCCTGTGAAATACAATGATAATGATCCTGCATTAAAAGGATTGAATTATATTCTTACCCTAAAAGAAAACGGACAATATAAATATTATTACGGAACAACAAACTTTGCTTCTGTACGTGATAATAATGTAAAAACAGCCAAAGATGCCGGCTTTCGGAATGCAACGGCGATAAGCTTTGTTCCGAACCAAACGCTCGCCGCCGGATCTTACACGCTTGAGCTTGCCGCTACAGATGACAAATTAAGCAGTAATTCTCTTATTCTGAGTACGGTGAAAGATGTAAAAAGAGAAAAAATAAATGGCAGATTTTATTATACTTACGGCAATTTCAAAAAACTTGAAGATGCTGTAAAAATGATGAAAACAATGGAAGATAAAGGAATTAAAAACATTGTCATTCAAAAAATATCGAAATAAATATTTTGATAATTCATATTTTATTTTAATTTTGCACCCGCAACGAGAAAGAAAAATCTTCTCCAAAAACTTGAAAATATTTTTTATAAAATTTTTCAAAAAAATATTTGGAGATTAAAAAATATCTTATATCTTTGCACCCACATTTCAGAGACATTATGGCAAATCATAAATCAGCATTAAAAAGAATCAGACAAAACGAAGTAAGAAAGCTTCGTAACAGATACTATCACAAAACTGCAAGAACAGCTGTGAAAGTATTAAGAAATGAAGAAGACAAAAAAGCTGCATCTGAGCAATTACCAAAAGTGATTTCTCTATTAGACAAATTGGCTAAGAAAAACATTATTCATAAGAATAAAGCAGCTAACCTAAAAAGCAAATTAACTAAACACGTTAACGGTTTAGCTTAAGATAAAATCATGGCCCGTTCGTCTATCGGTTAGGACCTCAGATTTTCATTCTGGTAAGAGGGGTTCGATTCCCCTACGGGCTACTTAAAAATCTTCAGAAATTTTCTGAAGATTTTTTGTTTTTATTTACCTTTGAATATAAAATCGTTGTATGAAGATTCTTATCGTGAATGGCCCTAACCTTAATTTGCTAGGAACAAGAGAGCCTGCAATATACGGAAACATCTCTATGGAAAGTTACATCTCTCATCTTGAAAAAAAATTTCCTGAGCAGGATATTCTTTATTTCCAATCGAATTGGGAAGGTGGTATTATTGACAGAATTCAGAAAGATGATTTTGATGCATTGATCTTAAATGCGGGTGCTTTTACACATTATTCTTTTGCCATTGCAGATTGCCTTAAAAATATCTCCAAACCAAAAATTGAAGTGCACATCAGCAATATCTATAAACGTGAAGAATTTCGTCAGAAATCAGTTACAGCAGCCTATACAGATGCAATACTTTCCGGATTTGGGATGAAAGGATATGCTCTTGCTATTGAAAGTCTTATTTATTAATCATTAAATATTAATAATTCCCTGACTTTAGGATAGATTCAAAATATTTTGCCAGAATTACCTTTTCTGCACCGGACAGCCTTGCCTCAGGATGCTGGGCAATATATCCCGGCAATGGCATTCTGTTCTGTTTCAGATCGGCTGCACTACTTTCCAGCATATTTTTTTTAAGATCTCTGTTAAATGTTCTCCATTCAGAAAAATTAAGATGTTCTCTCCCTTCATTCACATGCTGCTTGATCGACCAGGAAACAGGCGCAACATAAGCATATTTAGGATAAACGGTTTCGTTGGAATGGCAATCATAACATGCATTCTTTAGCAGAATTTGGATTTTGGGAGGAGTTTTATAAATGTCTACAAAATTGTCCCTTTTTACTACAGGCTTATTTGTTCTATCAACCGGAACAAACTGTATAACCGCAATAAAAATCAAAAACCAATAAAGAATTGTCTTGAACGTTTTCATTCTTTAGGTTTTTGGCCATCTGCTTCTGCTGCAGAAGTTTCTTCTACAAGATTTTGAAGCTCTGATTTTTTTGCAGGCTCGCTATTCTGATTGGTAACCGGAATATTTTTTTCTTTTGGCTTGGCTTTGAGATCCCAATTTTCACGAATATCCCATAATGGCCTTGCCGTAATTTTTTTATCCAGGTCATAAACATCTTCAGCAAAAATCTGATTTTCGAAATCGGCAGGATCCCAGAATCCGTTTTCATTATTGTCTACTAA
>DAMDNI010000065.1:6388-8571 GCA_032083825.1 Bergeyella sp.
GATTTCTGTCTCCAATGTATATTTTGAATAAACAGCTTCATTTTTAGCATTGATAAGCTGAAACCAGAATTTCTGCCTCGGAGCATTTTCGAGCTTGAAAAGAACACTGCCATAGTTTTCCGTCTTGTCAGCTTCAAAATCAAAACGATAAGCTTTCAGATTCTGATCGAAATAGGAAAATACGGTTTCCTTCGGAATATTCAGCGAATATTTTTTACCTTCTTTAAATTCCGAATCGATATATATTGTATAAGGACTACTTTCCGAAATTCTTGCAGTAAAAGGCTGGGCAACACTATCCGAAACTACCGTCCATTTTTCGGTATTGATTTTGTCTAAAATATAATTCGATGTAATTTCAAAAGACTTTTTGGGAGCAAGCAGGTTTCCCTTTGTATTGGTGAGCTGCATTTCGTTTTTTGCGTTCATCCGGTAAAAAATTGAGATCGTATCCTGTTTTAAACCCGTGTCATAACTGAATCTCAGCTGTTCGCTCTTATCGATCCCGACATTATCTTTTTTGGCATCAAACCAGATTAAAACAGAGTCAGATTTTTGTTTATGTGATACTTTATAATCTTTGATATTTTCATTCAAAGACAAAACATCTGTTTTATCGGGATTTCCCTGAAACAACATCAGCAAACCGCCGGGATTTTCTTTAATTTCAAGATACTTCTGCGGAAGCTTGGTCGGGAAAAGATCAATATTCAGTCCCGAAATACTTTTATCCAAAACAATGGAATCCTTCATAAAACCCACATTTTCTGTACCTGTATCAAAGATCGAATTCGAATTTAAATCTTCAAATGCGAGAACTCTATAAGTTCCGGGTGAAAGATAATTCAGCTCATAATATCCATCTGTATCTGCAACTGTAATATAATATGGTTTTTCTTTATAATTAATAGAATCGGAAGCTTTGTACAGCCCGACAACAAGGCTTTTTTCGTTTGAGCCGGATCCGGAAGATGAACTTTTGGACGCAGATGGCGCTGCTGAAGGCGTTGAAGCCAGTCGGTTTTTAACTTCGCCACTGATATATATATCATCAATCTTACTTCCCGTAGAAAATGCAAAATTAAAATAGGGCAGGACATTTCCTTCATTATTGTCTTTAATGGCATTTCCAAAATTGAAATTATAGGTCGTATTCGCCTGAAGTGTATCTTCCCACTGAATCAGGATATATCGGTTGGCAAGGCTGGAAGGAAGAATTCTCTTGATTCTTTTAATTGGAGGCGAAATGATAAGATTTTTTGTAACCTGGTTCAAAGCGACATATTCATTGAAATCCAGCCTTAGTTCTTTAAGATTCTGAGGAACGTTCACTCTTGGAGTATCAATGTTGGAGCCTGTCATTACAGGAGCGAGAGAATCTTTAGTTCCTCCAACAGGCGAACCTACTCTTGCACAGGAATATAACAACGTTGAAAAAATAAGAAGCAGAAAAAATCTCTTCATGAAAAATTTTTAGCAAATGTATGAATTTATTCGCCTAAAGAATCACCGGATTCCATTTTCGTACTGTCTTCTTTCTTCATAGCTTTATGAAGCCTTTCGGATTCGTAAGGGAAGTTTTCGAATAATCCGGAAAGTGCCAAAGCTGTATATACCCTTCCGGAATATTTATTGCCGATTGCGATAATGGTAACTTTAGATTTCAGAAGATGTGCGAAAACCGTGTTGCTTCCGTGCCACCAGCCATTATGATACGTCAGCTTTTCTCCATTGTCAAAAATTTTCATACGGAAACCAAATCCATAGTTATTCATTCCTGCTTTTTCGTTGCTGTAGGGCGTAAAGATCATTTGTTTGAATTCCGGCTTTAGGAAATCTTCGGCATACAGCGCTTTAGAAAAATTATATAAATCCCTTGGCGTGGTGTACACATTTTTGTCTCCGTAAATAAGATCGAGACGGTCGTAAGGATAGAGCCTGTTTCCTCTGTTATAAAAAGATTTCGCTGCTTTAGCCGTATCACTCTCCTTAAAAATGTATGTGTCATTCATTTTCAAAGGTTTGAAAACCATTTCATTCATCGCTTCCGGAAACGGAGTTTTCGTCACTTGTTCAACGATAAGTGCAAGTAAGGCATAATTGGTGTTGCAGTACATAAATCCTGTATTGGTATCTCTTGCGAGCTCAGGTTTATATTGAATCAAAAGATGAAGAATATCCTG
>DAMDNI010000065.1:8581-12823 GCA_032083825.1 Bergeyella sp.
TATCCTGATTGGTCAGAAATTTTTTGGAAAGCTCTGCCGGTTCCGGTTTAATTTTATCAATAAAATATTCATATTTCGGAAGTCCGCTTCGCTGATTCAGAAGATACTGAACCTGAACCCGAGGATAAGGAAACTTCGGGAAAAATTTGGTAAGCGGATCTGTAAGTTTTATTTTCCCGGCTTCTACGAGTTTCATCACTGCCATTGCAGTAAGCGTTTTCGAGATTGAAGCAACATGTAAAGCTGTATTTTTATTAATCGGGCTCTGCATATTTTCCTGTGCAAAACCACGATAATCTTCAAACAAAATCTTATCTCCTTTTGCAACTAAAACACCACCGCTAAGATCACCATTCTCCCAAACGGTTGTATAATATTGCTTAAGAACCGATTTCACGGAGTCTTCGTTGGAAAGCTCGCTGTCTTTTTTCGAAAAAACATGATCCAGATTTACATTTCCGTAATTGGGAAGGTTAGATTCATATTTTTTTTCAGGTTTTTCATCTTTTTTACAGGAATGGGTGAAGAATACAACAAGGGATAATACAGCAAAGAATCTTTTCATTTTTTCAAATATCGGCGGGCAATTTAGCAATTTGAAAAAGAAAAGCTTTATTGATGAATAAAGTTTAAGAATATTTTAACAAAATTTTATCGATGATAAACTGGGCAAGTTTTTCCTTGCTTTGCACTGTCCATCCTGCAATGTGCGGAGTTACAATTACTTTATCCGAATTAAGCAGGAATTGCAAATCTTCGTTCTCGATTTCAAGATTTTCGAAAGAAGATTTTTCGTACTCCAAAACATCTAAAGCAGCGGCTTTTACTTTGCCTGTTTTCAACGCTTCCACTATATCTTTCGTATTTACGTTTTTGCCTCTTGCTGTATTGACGAAATAAAAATCTTTTCCCATTTCATTAATAAATTCTGCATCGATCAAATGAAAGGTTTCTTCTGTAATCGGTGTATGAAGGCTTAAAATATCAGCTTGTTTTTTTAATTCTTCTAAAGAAACCTGGGTTCCAAATTCATCGGAAAGACCAGGTAGAATATCATGGAAAATCACTTTACAACCAAATCCTGAAAGTCTTTTAGCAACGGCTTTTCCCATATTCCCATAACCGATGATTCCAAAAGTTTTTCCTAAAATCTCATCACCGCGGTTCTCTTCTCTTTTCCAGATTCCGTTTTTTACTTCATTGGAAGCAATGAAAAGCCGGTTCATCAAAACAAGAAGCATCCCGACAACATGCTCGGCAACAGAATCGCGGTTTCCTTCCGGAGAATTAATCAGTTCAATTCCTAATTTTTCCGCAGTTTCGCCATCAATATTTTCCATACCAGCTCCGACTCTTGCGATGAATTTAAGATTCGGGGAATTTTCCAGAAAATTTTTGTCCAATGGAATCCTGCTGCGGATGATAATACCTTCATAATTACTAATTTTCTGCAAAACCTCATCGTAAGTAGATTTGTGATCTTCTTCTACCACAAAACCTTTTGCGGTGAGCTGTTCAGAAATCAAAGGATGGTTTTTATCAAGCTGAAGAATTTTCATTGGATTTAAATTTATTTTTAAAAAATGTAAAAGCGAGCCAAAAGCCCGCCCTTATTTAGTTTATTGATATTTATTCTGCACTTCCGCAAAATAATTTTTTAAGTTCTACAGATTCATGAGGTTTCATTCTTCCTGAAAGGATTAGCGAAAGCTCTTTTCTTCTTTGTGCTGCAGCGAAACGGTCTACCTCTTCTTCGGTTTCAGGTTCCATTTGCGGAATCGGAACCGGTTTGTTGTATTCATCTACTGCTACAAAAGTGTAAATCCCCGTATTGGTGTGAATCTTTTTTCCGGCAATCGGATCATCAAGCCAGACATCTACATAAATTTCCATGGAGGTTGAAAAAGCACGGGAAACTTTCGATTCAAGCACTACAATCCCGCCTTCCGGAATCGGATGATTAAAAGAAACGTGATTCACAGATGCGGTAACCACTCTTCTTTCGCAATGGCGTGCAGCGGAAATGGAAGCACAGCGGTCCATTTTTGCCAAAAGTTCTCCCCCGAAAAGATTCCGTAAAGAATTGGTTTCGTTGGGAAGGACAATATTCGTCATTATGGTTAAAGATTCTATTGCTTTTTTACTTTTCATTCTTGCTTTATATAGATTATTTTAGATGGTTTTTTAGAGTATCTGCTTTCAAAGTATCCTGAACTGCTTTTGTTTTTGCTGAATCTTTTGCAATTTTGGTTTCTTTAATTCTTTTGGTAGAATTTTTAACCGTAAAATCGGCTTTTTCTCCGAAAAGCATTTCCCGGTTTGTAATGCTAAAATAAATAATCCCTGCAATCGGAACTGCAACAAGAAAAATCCAGAGAATTGATCTGTTAAATTGATATGAGTCTCCTGTTGCCGTATCTTCTTCCTGCAAGTTTATTTGCGGATCGGTATTTTTAATTTCTGAAAATTTTATTTCTTCAAGACCATAAAAATCTGGAGCCAGCTCTTCAATTCTCTTTCCTTTAAAAACAAGGATATTTTCCGCATTTCTGAATTCTCCGATTCCTTCAATTATGAATTCCTGATTAGATCCCAGCTTGTCTTTCCACTGGTTTGTAGATTTTTTGAGTTCGAGCTCAGCTTCGAATTCGGAGACATTTTCTTTCTGCGAAAGATAAGTCACAAAAGCCCTGCTTCTGTTTTCGTAATCTTTTTGAAACACAATTTCTTTTGCCGGAGGAAGAATGCTTTGTTCGTTGCTGATTTCTGCGCCTTTGTTTTTAAGGCTGAAAATTCCGAAACCGGAAATGCCGGTTTCAGCATTTGTTTTCAGGTGTTCCAGAATGTGAAAATGCAGATTCATAATGGCGCAAATTTAGGTTTTTTATTCCTGACTTTAAAATAAAAAAAGCTGCCAGAATTGACAGCTTTCAGGTAAAAATAATTTTATTTTCAGTAGACGAATTTTACATTTTCTTTAGACTTTGCATCCGAAATATTAAGAATGTAATTCCCTTTTTTCTGAAGCTGAAGGTCAATAGGAGTTCCGTCTGATTTTACATTAATATTTTTTATTAATCTTCCGCTGAAATCATAAACGGAGACATTCAATATCCCTTTTTTTGAAGTATAAAGCTTTCCTTCGATAACCGAAGACTGTGATGACTTTACTATATCTGAAGCTGAAAGCGTGCCTACCACCGTAAAAGTTGCTTTATAATTTGCACCGCCATTGCTTGAATATTTTGTCCCAATATTCGTAGAAGCTTCTGTATATACTTCTAATGTGTAATTTCCGGGATTAAGCCCTGCTAAAATATTCGTCGTGCCTGAAGTGCTTCCCCATTTTTGGTCTCCGTTTCCTAAATCTTCGAGCCAGTTAAAAGGGATTTCAGAAAAATTACCGCTCGCGGTTCCGGAATATACTCTGTATAAAATCTTTCCGCCGGTAACATCTCCTCCGTTGTTTTTGTAGGTTTTGTTTTCGCCTCCTGCAATAATGATGCTTTCCGTATCTCCGTAAGTTCCCAGATTTGTCCCATTAAAATCAGGATTTGCTGTGCTTGCCTGAAGATCATAATAAGCATTTCCTTCGCTGCGGATGTTCAATACGGCATAAGATTCAAAAATTCCGGCATCCTGTGCAAATGAACTTGCTGCAACCATAACTGTCATCAGTAAAGAATAAATTTTTTTCATATTTGATTTTCTTAAATTAGGGATGCCAAATATAGGCTAAATATTCTTTTCTGACGAATAATCTTTCAGTTTTTAATCATCTGAACATAAGACTTATACCAAACATAAAATTGATTCCTGCCTGAGAATAATAATATGGGCTTTCATCATATACAAAACCGTTATTAATGTATTTTTTATCGAAAATATTATTCAGTAAAAATTTAAAATCAACGTCTGTTTTTTTGAATTTCAGAGAATATTGCGCATTAAAATCCGAAAGGAAATACCCCTCCAATTTCAGATTATCATTGTTGGAATTATCCAGAAACTGGCTTCCTACATATTTATTCTGAATGCCGAGTGTGAAATTCTTGGCAGGTTTAAAATTAATCAAAATATTTCCCATAAAATTCGGAGAAAAGGAAGTGGGCGTATCACCCAGATTATTGATTACAGATTCAGTTTCCTGCCTGAAGTTTAAGTTTTTATTGTCACTCAATGTTACGTTTCCGGAAAACTGCCACTTTTCGGTAACATTTGCCAGAGCCGCAAGTTCAAGCC
>DAMDNI010000066.1:0-3404 GCA_032083825.1 Bergeyella sp.
ATTCCAATGCAGTAATCAATAAAATACAGCAAGAATTGGCCGAAAAACTCGGAAAAATTTCCGGTTATGAAGATTACGATTTGTTCCTCGTGAATTCCGGAGCGGAAGCCAATGAAAACGCTTTTAAAGTCACTTCGTTTTTTACAGGCAAAAAGAAATTCATCACGTTTTCGCAGAGTTTTCATGGGAGAACTGCGGCAGCTGTTGCGGCAACCGACGATCCAACCATCATTGCTCCTGTCAACCAGACAGAAAATTTTATTTTCTGTGAATTCAACAATTCAGACTTGTTTGAAATCGAATTTAATAAAAGTAAAAATGAACTGGCGGGAGTAATTTTGGAAGGAATTCAGGGAATTGGCGGCATCAATATTCCGACCGAAAAATTCATTAAAACCATCGAAAAGCTGTGCAAAGAAAACGGTGTTTATTTCATTTGTGATGAAATTCAATCCGGATACGGAAGAAGCGGAAAATTCTTTGCTCACGAATATTTTGGTGTGAAACCTGACATCATTACCGTTGCAAAAGGAATGGGAAATGGATTTCCGATTGGTGGTGTTTTGATTTCAAACCAAATTCCGGCAAAACACAAAATGCTCGGAACCACTTTTGGCGGAAATCATTTGGGATGCGCTGCTGCAATCGCGGTTTTGGAAATTATCGAAGACGAAAATCTCATCGAAAATTCTTACGAAAACGGAAATTATCTCATGGAAAAACTAAAATCCATTCCCGAAATCCAAGAAGTTCGTGGAAAAGGTTTGATGATTGCCATCGATTTTGATTTTCCTGCAAAAGAAGTTTCAAAAATTTTAAGAGAAGAATCCAAAATTTTGGTGGGAAGCGCTTCTAATCCAAATACGATGCGTTTGCTTCCACCTTTAACCATCAGCAAAACCGAAATCGATTTCTTCGTGGAATCTTTGGAAAAAGCATTGGAAAAGATTTCAGATTTCAGACACGAGATTTCAGACAAAAATGTAAGCAAAGTCTAATATCTGAAATCTAACTTCTAACATCTAAAAAAACATGAAAAATTTCACTTCCGTTCACGACATCAAAAACCTGAATTTACTTGTTCAGGAAGCTTTAGATGTCAAAAAAAATCTTTTTGCAAATCCTGAATTGGGAAAAAATAAAACTTTAGGTTTGGTTTTCCTGAATCCGAGTTTGAGGACGAGAATGAGTTCCATAAAAGCCGGAGAAAACCTTGGAATGCAAGTTCAGGTGATCAATGCTGGTGCAGATTCTTGGGTTTGGGAATTTGAAGAAGGTGCAATTATGGACGGTGGAACTACGGAACACATCAAGGAAGCTGCAAAAGTCTTGAGTCAGTATTGCGACATTATCGGAATCCGTTGTTTTCCGGGTTTGAAAGACAAAGAAGCCGACACCACCGAAAAAGTTTTAAAAACGTTCATCAAATATGCCGATGTTCCAGTGATTTCTTTGGAATCTGCGACTCGACATCCTTTGCAAAGTTTTGCGGACATCATCACCATTACCGAAACATGGAACAAACCAACCAAACCAAAAGTGGTTTTAAGTTGGGCTCCTCACGTAAAACCAATTGCACATTGCGTTGGAAATTCCTTTGCAGAATGGATGAATCAAGCCGATGTTGAATTTTCCATTGCTAATCCTGAAGGTTATGATTTGAGTCCGGAATTTGTCGGAAATGCAAAAATTTATCACAATCAGGAAGAAGCAACTCAGGATGCGGATTATATTTATTTCAAAAATTGGTCGAGTTTTGAGGATTACGGACAAATGCCGGAAGTAAAAGGAAATTGGCTTTTGGGCGAAGATTTTTTGAAAACCCATCCTGAAACCAAATTCATGCATTGCCTTCCTGTTCGTAGAAATGTGGAAATGAGCGATGCTATTTTGGATTCGCCGAATTGTTTGATTTATCAGCAAGCGTACAACAGAACGGTTTCGGTACAAACGATTATTAAAAAAATATTGGACGGAACATTGTAAATATTCGACCTAGGATTTGGAGGCGTTAATAAATTGAAATGAAAAAGCGTTAAGAAATTTCCACTGTTTGAACGAAGTGAGTTTTGGAAATTTTAGTGTTTCATTTCAATTTTAGCCGGAAAATCCAGTCTTGAACTTTTGGTTCTTTTGTTTCAAGACAAAAGAACAGAAAAAATGAAAAAATGAAAAAATGAAAAAACTTTACATCATAAAAATCGGCGGAGATACTTTAAATTCCGAAGCATCACTTCAATCTTGCATAAAAGCATGTTCGGAAAGTGAGAAAAATATTATTTTGGTTCATGGTGGTGGAAAAAAAGTAACCGAACTTGCCGGAAAATTAGGAATCGAACAACAAATGATTGAAGGTCGCAGAATCACTTCTCCCGAAACTTTGGATTTGTGTACCATGATTTATGCCGGATTAATCAGTAAAAATATTGTAGCGGAATTTTTTAAAAATGATAAAAAAGCAGCCGGAATTTCCGGAGCGGATTTCAATTGCATTATTTCTGAAAAACGAAATCATCCAACCATCAATTACGGACAAGTTGGTGATGTAAAAAAAGTAGATTCCGAAATATTTGCAGATTTTGTGGAAAAAGGTGTGATTCCCGTGGTTTGTTCGATTACGTTGGGAATTAACGGTGAACTTTTAAATACAAACGCCGACACAATGGCTTCCGAAATAGCAAAAGGAATGTCGAAAAATTACAAAGTCCATCTTTTGTATTGCTTTGAAAAAAACGGAGTTTTAACGGATATTTCAGATGAAAATTCAGTTTTAAAAACCATTTCTGAAGATCAATTTGGAGAAATGAAAGAAACCAAACAAATCGCAGACGGAATGATTCCGAAATTATTTACAGCGTATCAGGTTTTGCATCACGGTGCGGAAGAAGTTCGGATTTTGAACAGTTCAGCTTTAATTTCGTATTTTGAAAATGAAAAACCTGGAACTGAAATAATTTTGAATTAGAAATTAGAGGTCAGAAATTAGAAGTTAGAAAAATGACCTAGGATTTGTAGGCGTTAAGAAAATTGAAAGTTATTTCGTTAAAAAATCTCCACTGTTTGAGCGAGTCAAAAATATTGAATCAACAAACAAATCTTTCAATCTCGCGAGTTTTGAAGATTTTAGAAAGAACTTTTAATTTTTAGCCGGAAAATCCAGTCTTGAACTTTTGGTTCTTTTGGTTCAAGCCAAAAGAAAAATAATAAATATGAAAAATAGTTTTAACGAAGCCAAAAACCTTCTCATTCAACTCATCAAAACACCTTCATTCAGTAAAGAAGAAGACCAAACTGCTTTGCTTTTTGAAGCATTTTTGAAGGAGAAAAACATTCCGTTTCAAAGAAAAGGAAACAACATTTGGGCAAAAAACCTTCACTTCGACGAAGATAAACCTACTATTCTT
>DAMDNI010000066.1:3414-12823 GCA_032083825.1 Bergeyella sp.
GTAAAACCCAATAAATCTTATACAATCGATCCTTTTGGTGCGTTGGAAAAAGACGGGAAATTGTTTGGTTTGGGAAGCAATGATGCAGGTGCTTCTTTGGTTGGATTGTTGGCTACTTTTGTTCATTATTACGATAAAAATTTAAACTACAATCTTATTTTTTCGGCTACTGCAGAAGAAGAAATTTCAGGAGAAAATGGGGTGAAAAGCATTCTTCCTGATTTAGGAAAAATCAATTTTGCAATTGTTGGTGAACCAACAACAATGGACATGGCTGTTGCAGAAAAAGGTTTGGTTGTTCTGAATTGCACCGTGGAAGGAACCGCTTCTCATGCTGCGCATCCGAACAATAATAATCCAATTTATAAAGCCGCAAAAGACATTCTAAACATTGAAAATTTTGAATTTGAAAAAATTTCAGATGTTTTAGGAAAAGTGAAAGCGACCGTTACGATTGTCAATGCCGGAAATGCACACAATGTGGTTCCTGATCATTGCGATTTTACGGTGGATGTTCGGACAAATGAGCATTATTCCAATCAGGAAATTGTGGAAATTATGAGCGAACTTTTGGAGGCGAAAGTTCAGCCGAGATCGCTACATCTCAATTCTTCAAAAATCGCTTTGGACCATCCGATTGTTTTGGCAGCGCAAAAAGAAGGATGCCATTTGTATGGTTCTCCAACCGTTTCGGATCAGGCTTTGATGCCTTTTGATTCTGTAAAATTGGGAATTGGAGATTCACTTCGTTCACATACTGCAGACGAATTTATTTATCTCCACGAACTCGAAGAAGGAATAGAAAAATATATTAAAATTTTATCACATATTGTTTAAAGACAGTAGATGACAGATTTCAGACACAAGACTTTTGTCTAAAATCTAAAATCTAAAATCTCACATCTATATAAAATGAGCGAATTCAAAAAACTTTGGGAAAAGGAGGGAAGCAATAAAAATTTTCAACAGATTATCGAAAAATTTACGGTAGGAAAAGATCGTGAGTTTGATGTTTTGCTTTCAAAATTTGATGTTTTGGGAAACAAAGCGCATGTGGCGATGCTCAATTCCATTGGATTTATTTCTGATGAGGAAAATGTCACCATTCAGTCTGAACTCGACGAAATGTTGAAACTTGCCGAAAAAGGCGAACTCAAAATCGATGACGATGTAGAAGATATTCACAGTCAGATTGAACTGAATCTCACCCAAAAATTAGGCGAAGCCGGAAAGAAAATTCATACAGGAAGATCGCGAAACGACCAAGTTGCGGTTGATATTAAATTGTTTCTCCGTTCCGAAATTCAGGAAATTTCCGGATTGATTAAAACTCTTTTCGATGAACTTCTGAAAAATGCAGAACAGTACAAAGAAATTCTAATGCCGGGTTACACGCATTATCAAATTGCGATGCCTTCAAGTTTCGGATTGTGGTTTTCAGCGTTTGCGGAATCGCTTTCCGAAGATTTGGAATTGCTTTCCACTGCGTATTCTTCTGCAAACAAAAATCCTTTGGGAAGTGGAGCAGGTTACGGTTCTTCATTCCCATTAAATCGGGATTTTACGACTGAACAATTAGGGTTTAAAGGTTTAAATATCAATTCTATTTATGCACAAATGACGCGCGGAAAAACCGAGAAATTTCTGGCTTTTGCGATGAGTTCGGTTGCAGCAACCATCGGAAAAATGGCGAATGATATTTGTTTATATTCCAATCAGAATTATGGATTTTTCTCCTTTCCATCTGAATTAACGACCGGAAGTTCCATCATGCCTCACAAAAAAAATCCAGATGTTTTTGAATTGATTCGTGCAAAATCTTCAAGAATTCAAGCTGTTCCAAATGAACTTACTTTATTAACGAACAATCTTTCAACCGGTTATAATCGTGATTATCAATTAACAAAGGAAATTTTATTTCCTGCCATTGTAGATTTAAAAGCGAGTTTGGAAATATTCAATTTTATGATTCAGCACATCATTATTAATGAGAACATTCTGGATGACAAAAAATACGATTATCTTTTCAGTGTAGAGAAAATTAACGAATTGATGCTTTCCGGAAAAAGTTTCAGAGAAGCGTATCGGGAAGTCGGAACTTCCATCGAAAACGGAACCTATCAGTATAAACGAAAAAATCTGAATCACACCCACAAAGGAAGTATCGGAAATTTGGCTTTGGATGAAATTGCAGAAAAATTTTATGGTATTTATGCATTAATCCGATAATTTTGAGTGCAGAATGGAAATTTATGATTAATTTCCCCTTGTAAAACTGCTCTATGAAACCATTAGATTCGATTGATCTCCAAATTTTAAATATTTTACAGGATGATTCCACAATTTCTGTAAAAGATATCGCAGAAAAAGTCGGCCTTTCTTTCACGCCTACTTATGAAAGAATCAAATCACTGAAACAAAGAAATATTATTAAAAAAAATGTAGTAGTCATTGACCGCGAGGCTGTTGGCTATGGCATTATGGCTTACTGCAATGTTGTTTTAAAGGAGCAGTCTGTCGAAAACTTAAAAATACTTGAAGAAAGCCTGAAAAAAGAGCCTCAGGTTCTGGAAGTTATCAGCACATCAGGAATGTACGATTACATGATTAAAGTAATTGCAAAAGACATCAACGATTACAATAACTTTATGATGAATACCATTGCCAATATTCCTAATATCGGGCAATATCACAGTGCTATTGTTTTGTCGGTAGTAAAAGAAGAGACCAAAATCACGCTATAATAAATAAAAACAATTAAATTTGGTTTACCATATGCTTTTTGTGTATGGTTTTTTATTTTTTTTTGAAATGAATCCGTATTTAGATATCATTATCCGAAGCCTTTCTGTGTACATTTTTATGGTAGCAGCCATCAGGATTTTCGGTAAAAACCAGCTCTCACAGCTGAATGCAGGAGATGTGGTATTATTGCTTTTGATTTCCAATGCCGTTCAGAATGCAATGGTTGGGAATAATGTTTCCTTAGAAGGCGGGATTTTGGCAGCGTTAATCCTTTTTATCGCTAATTTTATTGTGAAAAAATATATTTTTAAGAACAAAAAAGTGAAGCAGATTCTGGAATCTGATCCTAAAATTCTGATTAAAGATGGTTTCATCAATGAACAGAATTTAATCAAAGAAGATATTGATCTGGAAGAACTTCAGGAAGCAATCCGTGAACACGGCGTGGAAAAAATCAAAGAAGTAAAGCTTGCCATGCTTGAAATTGACGGAAATATCAGTGTCGTTTCCTTTGATAATAATGGACAGACGCATTATTCAAGACACAGAAAGAAAAAGAATTTAAGACATAAAATATGAATTTCGAATTACGCCCAATGGCACAGGAAGACGGAAGCCATGTTTTGGAAATTTTCCGTCAGGGTATTGAAAGCGGAAACGCTACTTTTGAAAAAGATATTCCAACATGGGAAGCCTGGGATATGAATCATTTCAAAACAGGAAGATTTGTTCTCCTTAATGAACAAGATGAAATTCTGGGCTGGTGTGCTTTAAAGCCTGTCAGCAAAAGAGAATGTTATAGTGGAGTTGCAGAAGTAAGCATTTATATTTCAAATGAAAATCAGAATAAAGGATTCGGAGCAATTTTACTTAAAAAATTAATTCTTGACAGCGAAGAACATGAATTCTGGACTTTACAGGCTGGTGTTTTTCCGGAAAATAGAGCTTCCGTTTCGTTGTTTCAAAAATTTGGCTTCCGTATTGTCGGAACCAGAGAGAAAATGGCAAAACTAAATGAGGTTTGGCGTGATGTTCTTTTAATGGAAAAAAGAAGCAGAATTGCAGGAACTAAATAAAAAATATGGCCCAGAATCCTGAGCCATATTTTTTTGCTAACTTATAAACTTTATTTGTCGATACTTCCCAAAACTTTCTGAGCGAAAGAATTCAGCGCATCTTTTTCGGACATTCCGCTGTTTACGTTGGCGTGAACTTCAAGAGCTCCGCAAATATTCGTAATCAGTTCTCCTGCAACATTCAGGTCTTCTTCAGAAACTCCTCTGAATTCTGAAAAGCTTTCCAAAACTTCCAATGTTTTTTCAAGGTTTTCGGGAGTCTGGTTTTGATAAAGCTGTCTAATAACGGGTAGTTTCATTAATTCAATTCGTTAAAAAGATTATACAAACTGTCAGCCTGGTTGGTCTGAACCTGATTAACCAATTCTCCGTTTTTGAAAATCGCAAATGTCGGAAGATTATCCACTTTTGCAAGCTTTCTGCTTTCCGGTAATTTTTCGGCATCTACGTACAGAAAAGGAATTTCATCATTTTCTGAAGCCAGTTTTTTGAATTTCGGTTTCATGATTCTGCAGTTTCCGCACCATGATGCTCCGTACTGAACCACTACTTTTTCATTATCATTCACAATATTCTGCAAATGATCTTCTGCTAATTCTGTATACATTGTTTATTTTTTTAATTGAGGAAATAGGCAATGCAGCAATCTGTTAATTTACTCCTTCATTTTCTTAGGAAGAAAAGCAATTGCTACATTATTAATTGAAATCTTAGTTCTTAGCTAAATATTCTGCAGTAGAAGCTCTGTTTGCGCTCATTGCTTCTTTTCCTTCTTCCCAGTTTGCAGGGCAAACTTCACCATGTTTCTGAACGTGAGTGTAAGCGTCAATCAGTCTTAAATATTCTTTTACATTTCTTCCCAAAGGCATATCATTTACTGATTCATGGAAGATTTTTCCGGTTTCATCAATAAGATAAGTAGCTCTGTACGTTACATTGGAACCTGTGAAAATTTCGTTTCCTTCCTCATCGAAATCTACATCCTGATCTACAATTCCTAATAGATTTGCCAATTGTCTGTGAGTATCAGCCAAGATAGGATAGGTTACTCCTTCAATTCCTCCATTATCTTTTGCGGTGTTCAGCCATGCAAAATGTACTTCATTTGTATCGCAAGAAGCCCCGATCACTTTTGTATTTCTTGTCTCAAATTCTCCCAAAGCATCCTGAAATGCGTGAAGTTCTGTAGGACAAACAAATGTAAAATCTTTAGGATACCAGAAAAGTAAAACTTTTTGCTGGTTGGCTGTTGCTTCTTCAAAGATGTTGATTCTCAAATCGTCTCCCATTTCAGACATTGCATCTACTGTAATGTTTGGAAATTTTCTACCTACTAATGACATAATTTCTAATTTTTATTAATGATTTCTGTTAAAATTTAATAGTGCAAAATTAGTCAATATTGTCTATTGAAAATAAAAACGTTGATAAATAAAATCTATCGTTCTAATTATTTATTATTTTCTCAATTTTAAAGAATAGTATGATATTTTATATAAAAAATCTTCCTCAAATTTTTCAGATTAAAACAAAAAATTAAATGGTTGTTTAATCGGAAAAACGAGGAAGATAGTATTTTGAAATATTTTTTAAATACTTTCGAGACAGGTTTTGATTCTTCTCATTGCTTCTTTCAATTCTTCTTCGGAAGCTGCGTAAGAAAAACGGATACAGTCAGGATTTCCGAAAGAAACCCCGCCAACAGTTCCTACATGCGCTTCTTCGAGGAGAAACATGGCGAAATCATCAGAATCATTGATTAGTTTGCCTTTTAAAGTTTTTCCTAAATAATAAGAAATATCAGGAAAGAAATAAAACGCCGCTTTCGGGTAATTCACCTTGAATCCGGGAATTTCTTTCATCAGGCCGTAAACCAGGTTTCTTCTTTTTTCGAATTCTGAGATCATGTAGTGATATTCTGAAGGATCTGTTTCCAATCCTTTAATAGAAGCAATTTGGGCAACCGTATTGGCTCCGGAAGTAATTTGTCCCTGGATTTTTTCACATCCTTTTGCCAGCCATTCCGGGCAGGCAGAATATCCGATTCTCCAGCCTGTCATTGCAAAGGCTTTGCTCATTCCGTTGATAACAGCAGTTTGCTCATAAACTTCAGGAAATTCAGCAATTGAAGTATGTTTTCCTTCATAATTAATGAACTCATAAATTTCATCAGAAATAATGGTAATCTGCGGATGTTTTGCTACAACTTCAGCAATCGCTTTGAGCTCTTCATACGTATAATAACTTCCGGAAGGGTTACATGGTGAACTGTACAATAAAGCTTTTGTTTTAGGTGTGATGGCTTTTTCCAGTTGTTCTGCAGTAATTTTGAAATCGGTATCAATAGAAGTTTCTACAATTACCGAAACACCGTCCAGCATTTTTACCATTTCTTCGTAACTCACCCAATATGGTGCAGGAAGTATAACTTCATCCCCGTCATTAATGATTGCTGCCAAAACATTGAAAAGTGATTGTTTCGCTCCGCTGGAAACACAGATTTGCGAAGGTTTATACTCAAGATTGTTATCTCTTTTTAGTTTTTTTGCAACAGCCTGTCTCAACTCCAAAAAACCTGGAACAGGAGAATAATGGCTGTAATTGTCTTTAATAGCCTGAAAAGCAGCTTCTTTAATGTCTTTCGGAACATCAAAATCGGGTTCTCCCAACGTTAAACTTATTACATCAATACCTTCAGCTTTCAGCTCGCGCACTTTATTGCTCATCACAAATGTCTGCGAAAAACTCATCCGGTTTACCCTTTCAGAATACTTTTCCATACTTTTTATTTTATTAAATTTTATTGTTCCTGTATAAAACCCTCAAAGTTAATATTTATCAGCAAAAAAATTTTATAATTTCAAATATTTTAGGGTTTAAAAGGTAGTTTTTTTAAATTTGTCTTAAGAAATAAACAATGTCAGCAGAACTTATAAAAAAATACTTTCCGGAAATTTCTGAAAAACAGCAAGAGCAATTTGCAAAGCTGGAAGAATTATATAAAGAATGGAATGAAAAAATCAACGTAATTTCCAGAAAAGATACCGATTCTCTTTACGAAAAACACGTTTTACACTCCCTGGGAATTGCCAAGGTGATGAAATTTGCTCCGGGGACAAAAGTTCTTGATATTGGGACAGGAGGTGGTTTTCCGGGAATTCCTCTTGCGATTCTTTTTCCGGAAGTTCAGTTCACGCTGATTGATTCTATCGGAAAAAAAATAACGGTAGTAAATGCTGTTGCAGAAGGAGTTGGGCTGCAAAATCTTACCGCAATCCATGGTAGGGCCGAAAAACTGAAAGATAAATTTAATTTTGTAGTCAGCAGAGCTGTAACACAAATGCCGGAATTTCTCCGCTGGCTGAAAGGCAAATTTGAGAAAGAACAATTCAATCCGAAACATAACGGAGTTTTATATTTGAAGGGAGGAGATCTTGCAGAAGAACTTGCTGGGCTTAAATGCGAGATTTTCCAGCTGAAAAATTATTTTGAAGAAGAATTTTTCGATACTAAAAAAGTCGTATACCTCTCCAAAGGGAATTTTAATTCCTGAAATAAAATATCGGCAAGATTATTTTGTTATATATATTAATAGTAAAAAATTTGGTTATGAAAGATCTTTTAAAATTAGCAATGGCAGGCATTTTGGTAATAGGGGTTGTTTCCTGTAATGATAATGATGATTATGAGCAGATTCAGGAAGTCAATAAAGTGGCAACTGACAGCGTGAAAATAGAGAATGATACAATGCAGGTATATTCTACACAAAGCATTGTTTCGTATTCAAATTATACAACAGAATGTGAAGGCTTCTATGCTTATGATTACCAGCATGATAACCTGAATCGTCTGGTTACCACTTATAAATTCAAGACCAACGGAAATTGCGGAAATTCAGTAGCTTATGGTACTAAAATCAATTTCCAGCCGCAACAAAGCGGAAATTATGTTTTTAAATTCTGGCAGGGTAAAGATGCGTCAGATAACGACATCTGGCTTGAGAAAACCATTGTAGTAGAATAATGAAATTTTTGCTTTTGTTTTTTTCTGTCTTTTTTGGTTTGGCTTCTTCGCAAAGATTTGAGTGGAGCAGCGAACGCAAATTGACATGGAATGATTTTAAAGCACCCGAAAACATTGATAATGATGAATCTGTTGCCTATTCTTACACCGGAATTTCTTACAATGTGACACGGTCATCCCAGAAAATTTCTTTTAAGATTCAGGCACTTTTTGATTCCCAGAAATCATGGAAAAAAAATAAAAGTCCTAATGCGTATATTTTGCAGCATGAGCAACTGCATTTTGATATTACAGAGCTTTTTGCAAGAAAAATCCGTAAAATGATTGCCGAAAAAATCAAAAAACCATCAGATTTCGAAACAATCTTTAAACCCGAATATCAAAAGATTTATGCACAATATCAGGATTTTCAGAAAAAATATGATCAAGAAACTCATCATTCCATGAATTCGCCTGCACAGGAAGAATATAATAATCTTGTCGAAAAGATGCTTGGCGAATTAGAAGCTTACCAATAAACCATGAAATTTTTAAACCGAAGTATTTCTGATATCTTACAAAAACATCCTGATTTAGAGAATGTAACAATTATTCTTCCGGGCAAAAGACCAGTTGTTTTTATCCGCAGGATTCTTCAGCAGAAAGAATATTCAGGATTTCTGCCTGATTTTCTGACCATTGAAGAATTGGTAAAATCGGTGTCCGGAATTGAAGAAATTAAAGGCATTGCGTTATGGCTTTTTGCTTATGAAATCTATCGGGAAAAATATCCTTCTGAAGATTTCGCGCAGTTTCTAAAATGGTTTCCAACTTTACTTAAAGACTGGGACGATATCCTGAAATTCACGGAAAATGATGTCAAAGTCCTTGAATATATGCTTGATGAAGAGCGTATAAAAAACTGGGGAGAAACATTGGGTGATGAAAACGGAGCCCGAAAACGAAACCTGAATTTTTGGAGGAAAATGAATGACTTTCTTCCCGAACTGAAAAAAAAGCTCCAGGAAAATCAAATTGCCACATCCGGAATGATGGCCGAAAAAGCAAAGCAGAATATCCCGGATTTTGCAAAAAATACATCAGGAAAATTCATCTTTATTGGCTTCAATGCTTTTACGCCGGTTGAAGAAAATCTTGTACGAAGCCTTTTGCAGTGGGATAAAGCAGAATGTTATTTTCAGGCAGATTCTTATTATTTTGATGATACAAAACAGGAAGCAGGAAAATTTCTCAGGGATAATAAAAAATGGAAAGAATTTAATGACAGCAGAGATTTTAATTGGATTGAAAATGATTTCATCCAGCCCAAAAATATCAGTGTATATGAGGTTTCAGGAAATGTTTCCCAAACCAAGATTCTCCCCGATATTCTAGAAAATGTTTCAAATCTTTCTGACACGGCAGTGGTGCTGCTTGACGAAAATCTTTTGCCCGCAGCTTTGGATTCCGTAAATTTGGCCGGCCCGTTGAATATTACAATGGGGTTTCCTCTGAAAAATCTGTCGTTTTCCAATGCTGTAAAACAGATTTTTTACCTGCAGAAGCAGCTTTTGAAAAAAGAATCT
>DAMDNI010000067.1:0-3614 GCA_032083825.1 Bergeyella sp.
GAATGCAGGAAGCGAGCAAAGCTGTTGCTTATACATTGAGACAAATGATGAACTACGCTCAACCTGGTATGAGTACGAAAGAATTGGATGAATACGGAGCAAAAATTTTATCGGATTTTGGAGCTAAATCTGCACCACATTTGACTTACGGTTTCCCAGGATGGAACTGCATAAGCGTTGATAAAGAATTTTGTCACGGAATTCCTTCTGAAAAAAGGATATTAAAAGAAGGTGATTTAATAAATATAGATGTTTCAGCCGAACTTAACGGATTTTGGGCTGATAACGGAGCTTCATTCGTTATCGGGATAGATGTTAACCAGCACCAAAAATTAGTTGATGCTTCAAAGGATATTTTGCGGAAAGCCATCAATAATATCAAAGGTGGTGTGAAAATCGCAGATATCGGCCACATAATGGAAACTGAAGCCAAAAAAAGAGGTTTCAAAGTTATCAAAAATCTTGCGGGACATGGCATTGGCAGAAGTTTACACGAGCAGCCTGATGAAATCATGAATTATAAGAATCGATTTGACCAAAGAAGATTTAAGAAAAATGCCGTTGTGGCAATTGAAACTTTTATTTCAACATCTTCAACGTATGCGACAGAATTAAAGGATGGCTGGACAATGGTTGGCGACAAAGGAGGTTATATGGCCCAACACGAACACACAATTGTCGTAACGGACGGGAAACCAATAATTTTAACGGAAGCAAACGAAATTTTAAACTAAAAATCACTTCCGCTAAATTTGCAATAAAGATTAAAAATCTATTCATCTTTTCGAATAAATGACTTTTCATTTTAAAAATATTCATTCAATTTTGTTTTTTCTATGTAACAAAATATTGGCTTCAGCTGTCTAATAGAAAGAAAAAGAATGAAATGAAAAAGACAATACTTCCTGTTCTGTTACTATGTGGAATCCAAATTTTTTCTCAGGAAAAAAATACAGACACTCTGGATAATACAAAAACCAAAGAAATTCAGGAAGTTATTCTAAAAGCCCAGCGCAAAAAACAATATGCCGACCGCTCGGTTTATACATTTGATAAGGAAGCCCTGGAAAAAGCAAGATATGCAAAAGATTTGCTCAAAACACTTCCGGAATTGCAGCTTGACCCGATTTCAAACACTTTGAAAAGTACAAAAGGCGGAACTACTTTATTTCTGATTAATGGTATCGAAGCAAGCGATATGCAAATCCGTAGTGTACAGCCTTCAGAAGTTGTAAAAGTAGAATATTATGATATTCCTCCTGCAAGATGGGCTACACGCGCAGATATTGTTGTAAATCTCATCACCAGAAATCCTGAAACCGGCTACGTTTTTGGTGCCGACGTAAGTTCTGCTCTCACAACAGGCTTTGTTAATGGTTCAGCTTACGGAAATTATACGAAAGGCAAAAACGATTTTGGTGTAGAATATTCCATCAATCTTCGTGATTACGACAACAGGACGGTGAAAAGCATTTATGACTATAACCTTAATGATTCCCATTATCGTTCGGAAGAAAACAAGAAAGACCATTTTGGATATACCTATCAGAATATCGTCTTGCGATATACCCGCTCATTGCCCGATAATTATGCATTTCAGGCAAAAATGAATATGGATTTGTTTACCAGTTTCATAAAAGGGAACGGGCAAAGTATCTTTTATAAAAATGATGTTTCAGAAGACCACGGGATGTTTAAAAATGGTGATTCCAATTATACGCAGCCGACACTCGATTTGTATTTTTCCAAAAATATAGGAAAGAAAGATGAGCTGAGCCTTAATTTAGTCGGCTCACATTTCACAACGAATACTTCTGAGCTGGCAAAAGAATGGATGAGCGATACCGGAACTTCTGTCTATGATAATGATATGAATCTGAAAGCAAAACAAACCGGAGTAGTTGGAGAATTAGCGCATGTACACACTTTTGAAAAGGGAAAGCTGTCTTCAGGATACCGGATTTCTAATACTTCTATTTCAAACGATTTGCAAAATTTAGCAGGCTTTTCGGAATACAATGTCAACTATCTTGAACAATACCTTTACACCGAATATTCTGGAAAGAAAGATAAATTTTCTTATCGTCTCGGAGCAGGACTGACAAATATTCATAATAAAAGTGCTGAAAATATCTTCGATGAATGGACGTTTACTCCGAAAATCATTTTGAGTTATCAGCTGACAAGTAACCAGAATTTTCGATTCACAAGCAGCTATAAGCCGCAAAGTCCGGGAAGTTCTGCGCTCAGCAGCAATGTCGTTCAGCTAGCTCCGAACATCGTGCAAAAAGGAAATCCTTTTTTGAAATCTTCTCAAAGATGGGGCAATAATCTCATTTATTCTTACAGCAACAAGTATTTTGATTTCAATGCAAATCTTTTTTACTGGTACAACAACCGTGCGATTAATCAGTATTATGTTCTGGATGATACTTTCGGAGGATATGCACTCACTTACGAAAATGCCAGAAATTCACAGCAATACGGTATTCAGCTTACAGGCTCTTATAAGCCTTTCGGAAATAGTTTGCTGGTTATAAAAGCAGTTATTGCCCCGGCTTCAGAAACTTTGAAGACAAGTTCAGGAGAGCTGATAAAAAACAATTATATCGGAAACAATTTTGTACTTTCATCAGAGTATAAATCTTTCAGCTTTCAGTACCAGCTCAATATCCCGGTTTATAATTTAAATGGCGCTTTCTTAACAACCAACGAAAACCAAAATCACTTTTTTGCAAGCTATAAACTGAAAGAATGGACTTTCACTACAGGAATGTATTGGATCGGAATGCCTTCTGACTATAGAACAAAAAGCCTTTCGGAAAGCCTCGTTAATTATTCCCGTCACAATCAGATCTGGAATAACAAATCAATGTTCATTCTTGGGTTAAGCTATGATTTTTCAAAAGGTAAAAAGAACAATATCGACAGAAAGTTGAATAATAGTACAGCTCCTGCAGCTACTTTTTAGAAATTTTCAGCAGCCATAATAAGATTAATAAAGAAGAAACGATAACGAATGTATATCTGATCTTGATGATTTTGAGCTGATTCAACATTTCAGCCCGATCAATTGTATTTGATGAAAATATTCTAAAGGTTGATGTAATATTTTGTGATTATTAAAAGAAAACATCTTTATTATTCAATCATAATTGTTTTATCTTTACATTATGATACGCTCATTCGCCAATATTAAAAAAAGGAAAATAGAAAAGACCCTTTCTTTCCTTTTTATTGTTTTGTTTAATAATTTCTTGTCAGCATCTTCTCCTAAAGATTGCGAATTATGGATAAAACAGGGAATTGATTACATGGCGCAAAAACAGCACGAAAAATCCCTTCAGATATTAACAAAATCAAGAAATATTGCCAAAGAAAACCATTGGTATAAACAGGAATTTCTTGCGATTAATAATATCGGTGCTAATTATTATATGATGCTGGATTATGGCGAAGCTCTCAATAATTATCTCGATGCCTACAAAATTGCCATTGCCCATTTGGACGAAAATGCAGAAATGACTGTCCTGAACAATATTGCAATCCTCTATTCGAAAGAGAAAAAAAATGACAGGGCAGAGGAGTATTTCAGAAAAGCTTATGAAATTGCT
>DAMDNI010000067.1:3624-5879 GCA_032083825.1 Bergeyella sp.
AACAAAGACAAAATAAAAAAGGGTTTGTATGCCATTAATCTTGCTGTTTTGGATAACGAAAAGAAACAATATCGCGAAGCAGAGAATTTTTTGACAGAAGCTCTTGTTTTAACAAAAGATACCCCATTTTTCGTGCTTGCCCAAACAACTCAGGTAGAGACACTTGTCAATCTGAAGCAATTCGGCAAAGCAAAAGAATTGGCATACAAAATACTTCCAAACCTCAATACTGTTGAACATTCTGAAAGTAAAACCCAAGTTTATTACAACCTTTCCAAAATATATGAAGAAGAAAATGACCTTGGCAATGCCTTTCATTTTCTTGATCTGGCCTCCAAAGAAAATCTTAGCTATGAATACAAGGAAATAATTTTTAGCAGGTATAGTGAACTCTTCAGGAAAAACAAAAATATTGATAAAGCTTTTCTATATAAAGATTCGATCATTAATGTAAGAGATTCTCTCAATAAAATTAAAAACGGACAGCTTTTTGAAAACAACAGGATTAAATTCGAACTTCAGAATTCACAAAAAAACCTTACTGAAAGCCGCGAAAAGCTAAAAACGGAACGTTATATTTTTCTTTTCAGCATTCTGTTTGCGCTGCTTTTAATAGGAGTTTTTGTATGGGCGCTCAGAAATAGCGTTCTGAAAAACAAACAGCAAAAAATAATCGAATCCAGAAATCACGAAATTGCCAGGCTCGAACAAGAAAAATTCAAAAACGAAATTGAATCCAAAAACCGCAAACTGGCAGCCAAAGCACTCCAGCTTTCTAATAAAAACGAAATCATTGAGCAGCTGATCACTTCATTATCCCAACAGTCCGGGCTTTCAGAAAATACCTCTGTAAATAAAACCATTCATGAGCTGAAATTATATCTGAAGCAAAATCAGGAAGAAGAAAAATTTCTTTCTCATTTTGAGGAAGTTAACCAGGGATTTATTTTAAAATTAAAAGAGCTGCATCCGGATCTTAATTCAAATGATATCCGTTTCTTATCTTATGTTTACATGAATCTTAGCACAAAAGAGATTGCCCTGCTTCTGAATATTACATTTGACGCATGCAGAAAAAGAAAAGAACGGATCATAAGGAAAATGAACAAAGAAGATACAATTGATCTATATTCTTATATTACAGGTATTTAGCTTTGATGTCACACTTTTTCCGAACCTATGTCCCTATATTTCCCTGATTAAATTTTGATATTCTGTGGCGTTTAAAAATCTTTGAGGTCTAAAACCTTATCGTCATATGAAAAGATCTACAATTTTGATGGCTGCAGCCATTACATTATTTACCCAGACTGTCAATGCTCAGCTTGATGTTTTAGGGAAAAACCAATACGGGAGAACATTCGATGTCACGTATGACAAAAATACTCCTGATACAATTTACGGAATTACCACATCAAGCCACATTGTTTTTTCAAAAGATAATGGTGCTACATGGGATGTATTTTATTCACTTCCGGAAGAATTAGGAGGAAGCCTTTCTAAGCTTAAAATAACTGATGATGGTTCTTCGCTTACATTTGCTACTACTGAAAATTCTGTAGGCATTGTTGCCGTTCTTGATATTGCATCCAGAACCATTACCAAAAAGTTTGCCCTGCCCAATACTTATGATTATCCATCTCCGTATGTCAGCACCTACAGTTTTGCGGGGAATGATATTAATACTTTATTGGTGGCTTCTCAATGGCCTATAGGTTTTGGCGCTGCCAACAAAGTGTTTTATACCCAGGATGGTGGTTCTACATGGGATCAATTGTATTATTCTGTTGATAATAGTGATATCATTACCAATACTGTTGCCGTACATCCGGCAGATAAAGAAAAACTCTATATTCTCAACGGAAACGGTAAAACTGATGCTGACGGAGGGCTTTTGATCTCTACCGATGCAGGAGAAACACTTACTGAAACACTTGCAGGAAACGTACTTTCTTCAATTGGCTTTGACCCTTCCAATCAGGATCATATACTGATTGGATCAGGGATCAGTTTTGGACAGTCTCCTGAAGCACTTTTCCAGACGACAGATGGAGGAATACATTGGGACACGACAGGCATCACTTGGAATACAGACGGAATTTTAAATGATATTAATACCATCCAGTTTGATCCTTTTAATGCTAATCATATTCTTGTTTTAGAGGAAGATGAAATTGCCGCGAGTACTGATGGCGGTTTGACGTGGCAGAATACGGCTTATCCTTATGATAATCTTGACAGCTATTATTATGGTT
>DAMDNI010000067.1:5889-12606 GCA_032083825.1 Bergeyella sp.
GGTTTTAATCTGAGTTTTAACCCTTACAAGCAGGGAGAGCTTTTCATCACATCGAATTATTTCCCTCTATTTTCTAATGATGGGGCAGCTACTTTTTCACAGGTTAAAACACCATTTTTTGTCTCTACAGGAAGAGTAGGCTTTTTTGAAAATTCTGAAAATAAACATTTGTTTTACAGCGTACAAAGCGGATTTGTACACCGTAATATATCCGAAAATACGGATGAAGGATATCAGATACAGGATCTGAATATCTTTACTACCAATGATTCTCCTATTTACATTGCTGATACTAAAACTGACGGGCGTATTTATTCTTTTAAAGGCAGTTTTTTTGGAAATTCCTTAAATATAAGCAACGATTATGGTGCAACATTCAACCTACTTACTTCATCTTTTACTCGGGGACTCACCAATATTGAACCTGATCCTCAGGTCAGCAACCAGATTTGGACAGCCTATGATAATAACGGGTTGGGGCAGCTGGACAAAGTCAACTTCAACGATCCTGAAAATGTGGAAATCACTACGATTACATTGCCGGAAGAAAATACAGTTTACAATATTTTGCATCCAACTTCAGATACCAATAATTATTTTATTTTGTTAGGAGGGAAGCTCTACAAAACAACAGATGGAGGAAGCAGCTGGACTTTGATTTCCATAGAAGGCGTGTCAAATGATATTCAATTGTATGATATTACTCAGAATAAGGTTAATCCGCAAGGATTGGCAATAGGATCTTCAGAAGGGGTATTCATTTCTAATGACGGAGGAAATACATGGTCTAAAAGTTCAGATTTTATGGCGCATCAAATCTTTTATTCTGATGTAAACAGCGGAGTTTTAGTTGCTGCAACAAGATCTACACAATATACCTTGTTTCAGCCCTATTATTCTATAGATAACGGTACAACGTGGAGCATGATTCCCCGTTCAGAATTGCTAGAGACAGGATCTACTTCTATTGCTGTTGACTTTTCGGAAGGGAATGCATATCTGTATATCGCAAGTTCGGATACAGGGATATTAGGATATAATGTGAGTTTTACTCCTCTTGCATCTTCGGAGCCGGCATTAGCGAAATCTGATATTCAAATTTATCCAAATCCAGCATCTGATATTGTACATATCAAATCGGACAAAGTGAAATCAGTAAATGTTTTCAATATGGTTGGACAGAAAGTTGCCGGCTCAGACAGTTCAGAAATAAATATTTCAGCTTTGCCTAAAGGAATATATATTCTAAGAATTGTAACTACAGATCATCAATCTGTAAGCAAAAAACTGATTAAAAAGTAACGCCTTTTTAAAATCAATTCATATTTGATTAAAGTATTGATTATCAATGTTTGTTGAATTTTCGGCAAGTTCGGTATAACAGATTAAAAATTTGTTTTCTGGCTTGCCGAATTTTTAATGTTTATGAATATTACGAATATATTTTTGTAATATAATTCATGATAGTGTATTTAATGTTATATTCGTACCATAAAAATAATAATGTGAAAAAAGTAATCATTCTAATCTCTGTTTTTGCTGTATTGCAATCATGTGTAGTTTCTACGGCTGCAAAAGCGGTAAAAGGCGTCGCAAAAGTAGGCTACAAAGCTGTGAAAGGTACGGTAAAGGGCGTAAGCTGGGCAGTGAGCAAAGCTAAAGGGAAAATAGATGAAGATCGGGTAGACGGAACCTGGAAGGTAGTGGGCGTTTATCGTGGCTCTTTTGAAGATTTTGCAAACGATCAGAATCCTGAAAGCTCTTTTGAAAGCGAGTGTACAGATAGTTTCGATCAAATTGTTTTTAATTCTAAAAGATCTAAGTTCAAGCCAGTACATTGCAGCTCAGAAGAAGAAGACTGGGTGAAATATTCATTCGAATTTGGGAAAAATCCTTTAACCAAAGAAAAAGAAAATTATATCGAATACAATTCCAATAATTATATTTCAGTAATTGATATTAATAATAAAACTATGGTTCTGGAAGCGAATCTTATGCCTAAACTTGCTTTTTCAGGAGCTAAATTATATTTATTAGAGAAAATAAAATAGTTGAAAATTTTAAATGAATTAATTTTTATGCTTCGTCAATACTTTTCCGTTATTATAAATGCTGCCAGGATAATGAGTATGAAAAAAACTTCAATTTTGCTGATTTTAATATCAAATTTAATTTTCGCTCAAACACATCGGTTTTATTACCATGTGAAATTTCATAAAAGTATCGACAGCAGCAACTATTATAACGATGAAATCATAACTGATATAAATGCAAAAAGCATAAAATCATATAGTTCGGCTTTTCTTAAATTTGACTCTATCAACAGGAATTCTGAGATAGTTTTCTTTGCAAATCCTAAGTTTGAAAACAGATTTATAAAAGATTTAAAAACCAGTATTACAGCAAACTATGAAAATTTGCTTGCCAATACATTTTCTTACGATTCAAAAGATGAGATGCAGTGGAAAATAGCTGATGAATTCAAAAATATTGGAAATTTCAAAGTTCAAAAAGCTGTTACAAAATTCGGCGGAAGAAACTGGACAGCATGGTTTTGCAACGAGATTTCTTTTCCTTATGGGCCGTACAAATTCTACGGTTTGCCAGGGATGATTCTTGAAGTATATGATGACAAGAAAGATTATATTTTTGAATTTACACAGAATAAAAATCTGAAAGAAAATTTTGACACTTCGAATTTTTTAGAATCCTATTACGGAACAACACCAACCAAAATCCCACTCAAAAAACTAAATCAAATAAAACTCGCGCATTATAATGATCCTTACCGGGAAATAAAACTGAACCAGGAACAAGCTTCTTTTCAGGATGATTTTGGGAATCCTATTAAGCCGGATTTCAATAAAATAACAAAACAAAGACAGGCTGAAATCAAAAAATACAACAATCCAATTGAAATTGATCAGTCCATACAATATCCCGATTAAATTTTGGGAAACTATTTTCTTCACAGCAGCAAAACCCGCCGTTAAACAAATTGATGAAAATTGTTTTTGAAAACGATTTTGTTTATTCTATATTTCAATCTTTTCTTGAGCTACAAATTCCGAATTCGTAGAGGAATATTCTAAATTTAGTCTTTGATTTCAATATAATCTAGCAATTACTTATGGAAGAGTAATTAGAAATAGGAATATAAAGGATTAGAAATTAAGAATTAATTAAAAAAAAAATTTGAACAAAAATGTGAAATTTTGTTATTTATTGTTGTTATTTCGTTTTTTTTCAATAAAATATTTTATGTATATCTCTGATTAAAAGTGTATTATGTTTGATTCGGGTGTAATTTTTACATTTAACATAATATATAACGGTAAAATTTATTTCAAAACCACATAAAAAAAGTTTTTGATAAACTAAAATTGTTTTGAATGTTTAATTTTTTTTAATACATTTGAAAATTGGTAGTAATTCCGTAAGGATTGCTTCCATACACACAAATGATGAAATGAAAAACCCGAAATCAGTAAAAATTATTTTTTTACTTTCAAACAATATAATGTTGTTTGCACTTTCGTGCTTTCTTTTATCCTCAAATTTATCTGCACAGCTTTATATTGCAAAAGATGCTAAAATATCTACAAGCGGGCAGGTTGTCATATATGTAAAAGATTCTATTTTAAACAGCAGTTCTGCGGATATTCGAGGAATACAACACCTTTATGTTGCGAACGGAACTTCTCAGAAATCTAAAACATCAGATGCCAAAAAATCGGTATCTAAAATAATAAGTGAAAAAAATAAAACTTCACGTTTTACAGAAAAACAGCTGAAAAGCAGTAAAACTGAGAAAAAGAATCCTGTTCATTCTGCTTTTTGCAAAGAAGGGGAAAGTGACAAGAATTTTTCAATTTCATCTTTAAGCATAAATGCTGCTTCGTCAACAACAAACTATACCAATAAATATTTTGTAAATTCTCATCAGTATAGCACTCTATTATACTGTTTCTTCTTTTCTAAAGATCTTTTGTTATCAGAAAATTCTGTAAGTAAAATTTCTTTTTCATCTTCATATAGCATTCGCCCTCCTCCGTTGAATTAATAGCTTTTAACACTGCCTGATGATGCAGCAAATATTTGATATGTTTTTCATGAAAAATGAGAGATAGTCTTTTTGCATCAAAATTTTGGACAGTGATAAAGTTGTGATAATGAACTTTTTTTAAAAATATTAATAAACATATGTTGAATAATGAAAAATAAAATAATATTATTGTTATTATTAGGGAAAAGCTTTTTTTTATTTTCTCAGAATAATAATGTCGGGATCAATACGATCACTCCTGATCCATCAGCTATTTTAGAAGTGAGCGCTAATGCGTCGCCTTCTTCTACAATCACTACAAAAAAAGGATTGCTTTTGCCAAGAGTAGCCTTAAGAAATGCAATTGATGTTACAACAATACCAAATCCGGCAAACGGACTTATGGTTTTGAATACAGCGGACAATGGCGCATATCCTAATCAAGTTTCAGGGAATCATTTTTATTATTGGAATGGAACTAAATGGACTCAAACTGCAATTTATGAAGAGGTTTTGGAAGCTGTGAAACCTAGGATTTTTTATGTAGAGTCGAATGAATATACTTCTTATACCTCTTCTCAGATAAACAATACTGATGCATCTTTGATCCCAAGTATTCCGTTAACATTTGCTGGCAATACTGCAAAAATAAATAGTAAAAATTTCATCGACTTTAATGCAGCAGCAGGTACCTATCAGGCTACTGTAACAGGATTGTACGAGATTTCAGCTTTTGTAAATTATAATCCTATGAATGTTGGGCAGAAGTTAGCAATGCTGAATCTAATAATCCAACGATCTACAAATGGTGGTGTAACTTGGACAGATATCTTAGGAACTAGAACAGGATACGGAGATCATGCTTCTTCTTCGATTAAGACGGCGAATATTTATTCTCTTCCTGTTTCCCTTAGTGCAGGAAATTATATTAGGGTGGTCATCCGAAATCCTTTTAATTCGACTGACATGTTCCATGCGCAAGATGGGAATGCTTACATCGGGACAGCACCTCATTTACCTATATCTAAAGGAGTTAGAATTCAACTTTTAGATTTTAATCTTTAATACAAACACAATGAAAAAAATAGCATTCACTTCTTTTATTTCCATATTTTCTTTTTTTAGTGCACAGGACAATGTAGGTATTGGTACTACTACTCCCAATAGTTCAGCAGCATTAGATATTGATGTATCATCTCTTCCAACAAATGGGAAAAAAGGAGTACTTCTTCCTAAAGTATCTCTTTTAAACAATACAGATGTAGTAACAATCCCTAATCCTGCAAGAGGTTTAATGGTATATAACCTCGCAAATAATGGTACCGGAACATCAGCTGTTTATAAAGACAATTTCTATTTTTGGGATGGCGTTAAATGGGTAGACTCTTCTAATTTGGATACTGTAAAACAGCATTTGCTTCCACAAATATTCTTTCTGAAAAATACTTCTGCCCAGTCTACAATGTCATCGTCTCCAACAATTGTAAATGGAATAGTGGTAGATTATCAAGGAAGCGAAATCCTTTTGAATACAGGAGGACATGTAACACTGAATACAAACAATACATTTACATTAGGTTCAGCGGGCAGATACGAAATTTCCGGAAATTTGAATTATAATCCCGATTTGTCTTGGAATAGCTCAACAAATGTAGAATTTATTATCCAGACATCTTCTGACAATGGATCTACATGGAACGAGGTTGCTAAATCTACAGGTTTTTGGGGAAACTGGACAGGAACAAATAGTAGATCTGTGATAATAACTCCGCAAGTTATTACGGTAGCTGCTGGAAATCTTATCCGTTGTGTAGCATTGAGTACTTATGGAAGTCAGGGTTCTACAGCAAGAATGTCAACACCTTCTGGTTTGTTTTATTCTAAAACACTAAAAATTCAATACTTAAATTAAGAAATGATGAAAAAAAATATACGAATGATACTTATAAGCACTTTTTTAGTCGCTTTTTCTAATATCAGTGCACAAGTAAGGATTGGGGATGTATCTGTCCCCGCTGAAAATTCTGCGATCTTGGAAATGATCTCCTCTAATAAAGGTTTTCTACTTCCTAAAGTCAATTTGACATCTGTAACAGATGTTACAACAATTCCAAGCCCTGCAAACGGATTGATGGCTTATAATCTAGCAGATTCAGGAAGCGGAACATCTTTTATAAAAGGGAATAACATTTATTCTTGGTTAGGATCATCATGGAAAAGAACGATCACTTTGCCAGAAATTTTAATTTTAAAGATCCCGGTTGATTATATTTTGTTTTCGAGATCTCAGCAAATTTATTCTTCAACTGAGTTAACTTCATTGAACTCTACTATAGGTGTCATGCCTATGATATGGACAACAGGAGAAGTAGTTTTGGATAATCCAAATGATATAGAATTGCAAACCCCTAATAATATCCGTATAAAGACAGCGGGTTTCTATCAGATTTCCGGTTCTGTTACAATAGGTATTAATACTGTTAACACAGGTGATGCTTCACATGTGATTATTTCTGCTCAAAGATCTACCGATGGAGGTACTACCTGGAGTGATATTATGGGAACAGCAATGGGATATGAAAAAGATTTTATGACATTAGGAGGAACTGATGATTTTGTGAAACCACAAACAATTATCTTCCCAAATTTTGTATATGATTTCACAGCTAATG
>DAMDNI010000068.1:0-12408 GCA_032083825.1 Bergeyella sp.
ATATTTACTAAACCGTCTTTTTTGGAGCTCATCGTCATTCCGATTCCGTATGAAAAAATCTCTTTACAAATTTCTTTAATGGTACGGTTTTCCTGTCCGGTTTCTCTTTTTTTAATAAAATAAGCATTCTCAGCAAACCTTGCGGAATCAAAAATAATAGGGATGCCATATTTATCGGAAAGAGATTTTACAGCTTTAATATTTTCCAGAGAAACAGGCTGGCCTCCGGAAGTGTTACAGGTAATGGTAATCAGGCAGAAAGGAATTTGCTCTTTTGAATAGGTTTGGTAAACAAGCTCAAGTTTTTCAAGGTCAATATTTCCTTTAAAATCATGATGTATTTCTGTATCAAAAGCTTCATCAATCGTACAATCTACAGCATGAGCTTTCCTGAATTCGATATGTCCTTTTGTAGTGTCAAAATGTGAATTTCCCGGAATGACATCACCTTCTTTCACCAAAACAGAAAACAAAACATTTTCTGCAGCACGGCCTTGATGTGTGGGCAAAAGATATTGAAAACCCGTGATTTTCTTTACCGATTCGTGTAATTCTTCAAACGATCTTGATCCGGCATAGCTTTCATCGCCGCTCATTAAAGCGCTCCATTGTTTGTCGGACATTGCTCCTGTTCCGGAATCTGTCAATAAATCAATAAATACTTTTGAACTTGAGAGGTTGAACAAATTATAATCAGCTTCCCTGATCCAGTTTTCTCTTTCTTCTTTTGTAGACAGGCGGATTTCTTCCACCATTTTGATACGGAAAGGTTCCGCGTATGGTAATTCCATAATAATGAATAATTTATGATTAATAATTTAATAAAAGGCAGAATAATGAAAAACCAGGCGGTATTCATTATTCATTTTTAATTACTAATACATCATTATTCCGGTGCTTTGAAAATATTATCGTCAGAATGAAAGCCGGCGACTCCGCCGCTAACAGCGAATTTCATTGCAGAAGCTGCTGACATGCCGACAACAGGTTTTATATTTTTTTCTTCAGTGACAATTACCCAGCCAGAAATTGCATAAGAATGCGGAAGATAAACGGCAACGTAATTTTGTTTTTCAACGTCTGACATTTCTTTTTGGGTTAAAAATCCTATTCTCCAAATTTCGGGATTTTCATTGGTTTTTACCCAAACCGGCTCGTTAAATTTTTTCTTGTCTCCTACAAATGAAGACATTACATCTTTTGTTGGTGTATAAATATGCTTTACTCCCGGTGTTTTTTCCAAAAGCAGATCCATTTGTTCGAAAACAAATTTTCCGAAAACAAATTTATTCCCTAAAAATCCTAGAAGTGCAGTCAGAAGAATGGCAGAGATAAAAACCAGTCCCGGAACTTCCTTTGCAACAGAAGGAATGAGGTTGTCGATAGAAGAAATAATATACCAGATCACGAAAACCGTTAAACCAACCGGACCGATAATGGCCAGCCCCTGAAGAAAAAACCTCAGGAAAAGATTGAGATAGCTTTCAAAATCTGATCTTTTCATTTTTATTTTTTAACCATGAATGGTTTCTTTATTTCCGTAAGACTGAATGATTTTGGCTTCGTATTCCAGCCATTCTTCCCAGCGTTTATTTACTTTTTCCGGATCTCCCAATTGCCTTGCAAAAGTGATGAATGTGGTATAATGGTTTGCCTCAGAAATCATTAAATCCCGATAAAAAATGACAAGCTCTTCATCTTTGATATTTTCGGTAAGCACTTTGAAACGTTCGCAGCTTCTTGCTTCTATCATGGCTGCGAAAAGCATTCTGTCAATCAGATAATCTTCCCGGGAACCCTGAATGATGAATTTGTAAAGATCATTCACATAATCATCTTTTCTTGTTCTTCCTAAAACTCCGCCTCTTTTCTTGATAATCTCGTGCACCTGATTGAAGTGATCCATTTCCTCCATTGCAATGGCAGTAAGTTCTGTAACCATTTCCGTATGTTCAGGAACCATTGTTACAAGCCCGATCGCATTGGTTGCTGCTTTTTGTTCGCACCAAGCATGATCGGTAAGAATTTCTTCAAGATTTCCTTCGGCAATATTTGCCCATCTTGGATCGGTCGGAAGTTTAAGCTTAAACATTATTCTGAATTTTGCCGTAAAATTAAAGATTATTTAAAATAATTCCCCTTAGAATTTTCACAATTTATTATAAAAATTACAGGATTTTAGTAAAACAAAAAAAATGGCAAAAATTTTGGAACTATTTCAAAAAAATGAAGCTATGAAAAATTATATTCTTTTAAAAAAAACACCGGCCAGAATTATTTTGTTAAGCATGATGATGCTTTCGGGAATCTTCAGTTTTGCGCAAGATTCTTTGAATACTTCAAGCAATATTGTGACCACTACTACAACAACAGAAGAATGGTATACCGATCCGCTTTATATTATTATCGGGATTGCTTTTTTGCTGTTGATAACGATATTACTAACAAGATCTAAAAGAAAAAACTAAATACATTATTCTCTATATACTTGCAGACTGTTTCGTTTTTACAGCGAGGCAGTTTTTTTTCGTAGAAATCCTAAAACCTCCCAGCCTTTTTCATCAAGCTTTTGAAGGAATTTTGCAATGAAAAACGCCAGGAGAATATTAATTGAATAAATTAATATCATCAAAATCCACCATTCAATTTTGTCTTCAAGCGCAACAACCAGAAAATAGACAAATGAAGAACTGATACCTTGTGCAAAGTAGAAGAAAATCGCATTTTTACCAATGTAAGTAACGAAATTTTCTTTTGTGATTTTCAGTCGGTTATACAAAGCAAACAAGGTAATAAGCGAAAAGCTTGACCAGAATATATATAAAAGTTTCGGTGGGAATTTAGACTTATTCATTTTCAGGAAAAGTTCTATTCCCGAATTCCAATACAAGATAATAAAAATCAGGAAAAAAATTCCGTATAAGCCGAAAACCCATTTTGCCGAAATCTTCTTTCCTTTCAGAGTATGGGCGAGTAAAAATAATCCTAAATAGAACGCTACATATCCAACCTGCCCGTTTGGATAATATTGTGGAAACAGATTAAAAATTAATGTTAATCCGAAGCATAATCCGATAAACCATTTGATGTGTTTCGGAAAGAATTTTAATATCAAAACTCCGAAAACTGCAAGGATAAAATAAACTTTAAGATACCAGAAACTTCCCATTACTACAGGAAAAGTATCTGCATTAGTATAAGAATGCAAATACCAATTCCCCAAATTCTGCCATTGCGGATCTGAAGAGATATTTACCGGAACATATTTGGAACCAAAAGTAGAATAAAAGCCCTGCAAACTTTCGAGACCAAAAAAAGTAAGGCCAAAAACTTTGAAAAGATAATCTGCAAAAAACAAAAATGTTACAAAAATCATGTAGGTAATCTGCAGTTTCAGAAGGCGGTAAAATGTTTTCTCAAGGTTATTTCCAGAGGTGATTCCGCTCAGCGCATAAAACGAAGGCACATCAAAAACGAGTGACAAAACCCTGATTTCAGTGGGAATATAATACTGTCCGCTCCAAAATGCGGTATGAATAAATATAATTGAAAGTGTTGCCAGCCCTTTGGCAAAATCAATATAGAGATCTCTTTTCATAGTTGGGTTTTCCTGTTCAAATATAAATATTTAAATAAATGAAAACTTTATTTTTTCCGGATGGGAATTAAAAGAAATTCAAGACCATTGAGTTTTATTTCATAAACCGTAGAAAGCTGCATTCCCAGTTTTCCTTTGGGAAAACCTCCATTTCTGAGAAACCATTCAAGATAAGAAACCGGAAGATCTGCGAGAATCCTGCCTTCAAATCTTCCGAAAGGCATTTTCACTTCACAGATTTCTTTTAAAATTTCGGGTTGAAGTCCTTCCATTTCAAATAATTAAATCTGCTTTATTGTCGAGGCTGTCTCTGTTTTCCGGAAGCTGAAGTTCCGGCGTATCATCATCTGAAAACTCATCTCTGTAAACCTGAATAAGCAAAACGGTAATCGAAACGAGAATAGGACCGAAAACCAACCCCATAAATCCGAAAATATTCATTCCGACGATAATTCCGAAAACAGTATTTAAAGGATGGATATTCTCCAATTTTTTTAAAAGAGTAAATCTCAGCAAATTATCCGTTAAACCAACTACAACAAGACAATAAATGGCAAGTCCTACACCTTGTCCGATGCTGCCTTCCGCAATCATAAAAATACAAACTGGGATATATACTATGGCAGCCCCAACAATCGGAATCATGGACGCAACCGCAGTCAGTGCAAAAAGCAGAACCGGGCTTGGAGCTCCAAAAATAAAATATCCGATCAGCGCTACAATACCCTGCCCAAAAGCAACAACAGGAATCCCAATTGCATTGGCAATCACCAATTTCCTGAATTTTTCTCCTAAAAGGTTGACATTGGATCTTTTCAGAGGAGCTGCACTTTTCATTAATCTTTCAAAAAGACGCGGCCTTTCCAGCATAAAGTACAAAATGAAATACATTGAAGTAATGATCGTCAAGGTATTGAAGGTGCCGCTGAGTAAAGTGCTGGACAATTTTGCTGCACTTGTCTTCACCTTGTCGAGGTTCTCTTTGCTTAAAATGTCGAAATTGACTTTCTGATAAACAAACGAATGGATTTTTTCAAGAAAGATGTTGAATTTATCCATATACGCATTTACATTCCCAAGTTTTGCGATCAGCAGGTCTATAATAAAATAAATGGGCAAAATCAAAATAACAAGCGTAGCCAGCATAATTACAGCAGCAGAAACCCACGGCTTCCAATTCTTTTGTTCCTGCAGGTAGAGATTATATTTCCTGGAAATAATGTATAATGTAATTGCTCCCAGAAGCGACGGAATAAACATCCGAAGATTGAATATCAAAAGAAAAATAAGGCCTACAATAAGAAGTATCAGAAAAAACTGTTTGATCTTTACTTCCGGAATAGCATTTTGATTCGACATATGTTTTTTTTTCAAAAGTAAATAAAAAAGCAACTGCTTGCAGGCAATTGCTTATAATTTTATGATTGTTTCTTGTAAAATTATGACTCTACTAAAGCTCTGGGCTTGCCCAAAAATGCAGTATATGATGAATAGGCTACCGACATTATAAATGGAGCGGTTGCAATAATCCCTATACAGCAAAGGAGAAATCCAGCGAACGAAATTAATATTCCTAAAAAAGTAACTAAGAAAAATACTCCATAATTTTCTTTTGCAATATTGAAAGATTTGCTCAGAGCCTGGCCAGCACTTGCATTTTCAAATAATAAGACAGGGAATCCCAGTAAGAAAAAAGGAGCGATCAGAAATCCCGGAATCAGGCACATTGCAAATGTGATCTGAAGTACGATTTCTGCAACAAAAATGTAAATGAGAGTATTCAGCAGATTTTGCCTGTATCCAATAAATAGATCAGAAAACTGGATCGATTGCTTGTTATTGTATTTATTAGAAATGTAAATCACCCCCATAAATAACGGTCCGAGAAGGAGATATACCAAAAAGGATAATGCAGTATAAGTTCCAAAACCGCTCGCATTCACATAACTTGAATAGATGGATGAAAACCCATAGCCGTTTTCTCTCATACTTTCTGCAACATCATAAGAATCAAACCCTGAAACCATCTGAATCACCCATGATGAAATAACATAAATTACCATCGCCAAAAGAGCATAAACAAAAACCCCTTTATAAATCTCAAAAGCATGCGAAATAATACTTCCGGACTCTCTCTCCGGTACAGAACCTTGCTGGTCGAATTCAGTAAAATCAGACATAATTATATTTTTTTAGTTTCTCAAATTTAACTCAAAATAACCAAAAACGTTCTATTTCACTATTCTTTTTCAAATTTTTCACTGAAAATAGTTTTATAAAGAGCATAAATCATCGCATTCACGAAAGGAAACGTAAAAATCATCCCGAAAACCGAAATCACACCCATATACTTAAATGCAACCGCAACAATGATACAAACCACAATTTCAACGAAATACAAACGCAAAGCTTTGATAGAAAGCGAAATGGTTTCAAAAATTCTCTTATCCATAAAAAACATTAATGGCGCAGAAAAAAGCGTGATAAAAACCCATACAACACCAAGGATAATAGTAGAAGATGCAACGTTATAAATGTATAGCCAGAACATGTAAAAGCCAATGTAAATGAAAAAATTAATTCCCATATAGCCTGCAAAAAGATCTGTAATTTCAGGCATTTCTTTAAGATCCAGTTTTCTGAAAATCTTGAACAATCCTAAATTCAACGGATAAAGAAAAACATTAGTTCCGAAAACAATCCATGTAAATTTCTTAAAGTCAGGGCTTTGCGTTACAGAATCCAGCATTTTTTGGTATGCTCCAATATCTCTTGTCTGCATAAATTTCTGAAAAGCTCCCATATAGCCATCCAAAATCCCATAATAATTAGCGAAATAAATCACTGTCAAAAATAAAACCGACAAATACAAAAGACTGAAAACAATCTGGTAAAGCAACGTCTGGTTCCAGTATCTGAAAGCCTCTTTCAAAAGAAAATCAATCCCTTTTTTCTGCGGATAATCGTTCTGCATTTCATTATAATTTCTACAAAAATAAAGTATTTAATATTTTTACTTCTCAATAGAACTTTAAATTTCAAAAGAAAAATTATTTTTGCGGAATGAACTCAGCAACCGATGAAAAATTCAATCAGATGGATCAACTTTCCCAACAGAAAGCTCCATTTTTTTTCATGGTCGATTTCTCTAAGCAAAATGTCGATATATTTCAAGGAAACGAAATTAAAAAATCAGGATTATTGATTGATTTTCAGTCATTTAAAACACCATTTTCTAAGCATGAAATTTCTGATAAAATTATACTTCAGTCATTTCCCGAAACCAAAAAAGAATACCAGAAAGGCTTTGACATTGTTCAGGAAAATATCCGGAAAGGAAATTCTTATCTTACCAATTACACCAGAAAGACCAAAATTGAACTCAATGTTTCCCTAGAGGAGATCTTCTATGCTTCGGAATCCAAATACAAAGTATATTATCCTGAAAAATTTGTCTTTTTTTCACCTGAAACTTTTGTTGAAATAAAAGAAAATGAGATATTTACACATCCAATGAAAGGAACCATTGATGCAGACATCGAAAATGCTGCTGAAAAATTAAAGAATGACATTAAGGAGAAAGCTGAACATTATACCGTGGTAGACCTTTTGAGAAATGATTTGAGCATGGTTGCTGATGACGTTTGGGTGAAAGAATTCCAAAGAATTGATTTTATTAAAACCCGGCAAAAAAATCTTTTTGCGATGAGTTCAGAGATTTCAGGAACACTTAAAAAAGAATTTCAGGGAAAGATTGGAAGCATCATGCAGAAGCTTCTTCCTGCAGGTTCAATACTTGGAGCTCCGAAACATAAAACCTTGGAAATCATTCAAAAAGCCGAAAACTATGAACGTGGATTTTACACGGGAATTTGCGGCTGGTTTGACGGGAAAAATCTTGACAGCTGCGTAATGATCCGGTTTATTGAAAAAGAAAATGACAAGCTGTATTTTAAAAGCGGCGGCGGAATTACGCACCTCAGCAAATTAGAAGACGAATATTTGGAAATGAAAAATAAAATCTATGTCCCAATTCATTGAAAGCATAAAAATAGAAGATCAGGAAATTTTTCTCCTCGACCTTCATCAAAAACGTGTGAACGAAACTTTTGCCCATTTCGGAAAAGAAGGCTCAATTGATCTGCAAAAAATATTCACCAATCTCAATGTAGACGAAAACGGGCTTTACAAGCTTAGAATTGCTTATGATCTTAATAAAAATGTGAGAACACAGCTCATTCCGTATGCGATCCCGGAAATCACCAATTTTCAGCTGGTAGAGAATAATACTTATGACTATTCATTCAAATTCGAAGACCGGAAAGAATTCGAAAGAATGAAAGCCAAAGCCAAAACCGAAGAAATCATCATTGTGAAAAACAATCACATTACTGATACTTCGTTTTCCAATCTTTTATTTCTTAAAGGAAAAGAATGGTTTACCCCAAAAACCTATCTGCTAAACGGTGTTCAGAGACAAAACCTGTTGAAAGGAAACAAAATCAAAGAAGCGGAAATCAACCTTAAGAATCTGAAAGATTTTTCCCATTTCCAGATTATCAATGCGATGAATGATTTTGACGATATGTTTATCTATCCCTTGGAAAAAATTGTAAATCTCCCGGAAAGCCCTGATTATCTGGACATTTAACTTATTTCAGATATTCAAAATAGCCTTTAAGAATAGCCGCATTCTGGATTTCGGAAGTATTCACTTCTAAAATTTTCGGCTGAACATCCGGCTTGAAGAAATTCTCCATCACGCGTTCCAAAGTCGGCTGATCTTCAACTTTTGTATAACCAAAGCCAAACATTTTTGCAACGAGTTCGGCATTCCGATGATGTTTTGTCGCAATGAATTCATCGAGAATATTCTGGTTGGCATTTCCCGGACCCGGAATGATTTTAAAGATATTTCCTTCCTCATTATTGAAAATAATAATTCTCGTAAAAGGTGGAATATACTGGTTCCAAAGCCCATTGATATCATAGAAAAAACCAAGATCTCCCGTTACAAGAACTGTTGGTTTTTCATTTTTTATAGCAAAACCTATCGCTGTTGAAGTGCAGCCTTCAATGCCGCTGGTTCCTCGGTTACAATGAATCTTATTTTTCTTAAAATCAAACAATTGTGCATATCGAATTGCCGAAGAATTTGAAAAATGGATCGTATAATCTTCAGGAACATTTTCAGAAAAAATACGGAAAAATGTAAAATCCGAAAAATCCGTTCTCTGGCAATACTCCAAATGTTTTATATCTTTCTTGTCTCGAAGGACATCCCACAGATTGAAATAAGCTTCCGGTTCTAACTTAATAAAATTCAATAGTTTGCTAAAGAATATTTCAGGTTTGGCTTCAATTTTTTCTGTCAGTGCAAAATAAGTGTCTGGCTGCCAGACTTCATCAATATGCCAATGCCCTTTTGGTTTTGCTTTCCGCAAAAACTGCTTTACTCTTTTCGAAACTACATTCTGTCCCACTGTAATCAACAAATCCGGAGCATATGTCCTGAAATCTTCTTCAGAAAAATGAGTAATATACCGGTCGATATGCTTAAAAAATTTGTCGTGATGCAGATTGGAATTGGTTTCGCTCAAAACCACAACGCTATGATTTTTAACCAATTGCGATAGCTGAGATTCCAATTCAACCGTATAATCTCTCGTTCCAACCAAAATCATGATCCTTTTGGAGGTATTCCATTCCGCTGCTAAAGTTGAGGGAAGTTCATATTCTTTCCTGCGAATCGTTTTCTCAACTTCCGGAAAAAAAGGAAGTTCGGTTACCAGCTCATACAACGGCTCTTCCAAAGGGATATTAATGTGAACAGGACCTTGCTTTTCAAAACAGATTTCAATTGCTTTTCTAATGGTTTCCCAATTGTATTCTTCCGCACCGTCTTTGCTGTCTTCTAAAAGTTCAAAATCTCCGTAAGAATGCTGCTGGTAAAGATTTTTCTGGCGAATGGTCTGCCCGTCAAAAATATCAACATAATCTGAAGGGCGATCTGCAGTAAGTACCAAAAGCGGAATATTCTGATAAAATGCTTCCGTAACTGCAGGATAGTAATTGGCTGCAGCAGAACCACTCGTACAAGTGATTGCCACTGGATTTTTAATACTTTTTGCCATTCCTAATGCAACATATCCTGCGCTTCTTTCATCCACAACACTGAAACAGTTGAACTCGTCCATTTCTCCGAAATGTATCGAAAGCGGCGCATTCCTGGAACCGGGAGAAATCACCATATCAAAAATTCCGTATTCTTTGAGCAGATGTGCTAAAACTTGGATGCTTCTTTTGGAAGAATATTTTTTCATGCTGCAAAAATATTACTTTTAAATACAAAAGCGGCAAAAACTAATATTTTTGAAAATCAAAAACTGAGATGTTTCACTAAATTTTAGAACAATCTCAGCTGCTGATCTTTTGTTCCTGTAAAATTTTCTGTGGAAAGTTTCGGAAAGATCTTATCGGAAAAAAATTTTCTTCTTCCTATTTCAAAAGTTTTATGAATCATTTCTGCAATATTTCCCTGGCCCTGATAACGTTCAAAATATCTTTTTTCTCCAAGTTTTCCGCCTCTCATAGAGCGGATAAGATTCAGGACTTTTTGTGCACGGTCAGGGTAAAAGGTTTCAATCCATTTTACGAAAACCGGCTCAACTGTATCATTGAGGCGAATCAGTGTATATCCAAAACTCAGAGCACCAGCTTCGGAAACCGTTTTTAGAATATTCAGGCTTTCATCACTTGTCAGTGCCGGAATTACTGGAGCAACCATGACATTTATAGGAATTTTGTTTTGGCTTAAAACTTCAATCGCCTTCAGTTTATTTTTTACTGAACTCGTTCTCGGTTCCATTTTTCTTCTGATATCTTCATCAATAGTAGGGATACTTAACGAAACAGAAACCAAATTCTGTTCTGCCATTGGCTTGAGAATATCCAAATCCCGGAGAATTAAGGCATTTTTGGTAATAATTCCGACAGGATGCCTATACTCAAGACAAACCTGCAGAAGTTTTCTTGTAATTTCCAATTGCCGTTCAATCGGCTGATAACAATCTGTATTTCCTGAAAGCATAATTGTCTTTGGAATGTGATTCCTTTTTCTGAAAAATTTTTCAAGAAGTTCAGGAGCATTTTTTTTCACCATGATTTTTCTTTCAAAATCAATTCCTGCGCTGTAACCCCAAAATTCGTGAGTAGGCCTTGCAAAACAATAAGAGCAACCATGCTCGCAACCCTGATAAGGATTCATCGAATATTCCATCCTGAGATCGGGGCTTTTGACTTCGTTTACAATTGTTTTAGGAAAAATTTCGGTAAAAGTAGTTTTTAAAGTTTCAAAATCTTCTTCATCAGGCTCATACGTATAACGGTCAAAACGATTGATTACATTTTGCTGTGCTCCCTGCCCTTTTATAAAATTTTGTTCCTGCATATGGTTGTAAAAATACTGTCGGATTTTTTTAAAATAATAAGTTTTAAGACATCAGTTTTCCACAAAAAAACCGGCTTCCTTTTTGAAAACCGGTTTTGAATTTTATAACAAAATGTGTCAAAGCATAGATAAAAACTCTACACCATGATGTTCTTCCGGACGGTATCTTCTTTCAAAATGTCGGTGGAAATCGGAATAATCATCTTCATATTTTTTCTGTTTTGTTTTCAGAATTTTGCGCAAACCAATGATTCCCATCACTGTAAGAAAACCTACAGTACCCGCCAAAAGTATTCCTGTTTCTTTTTTCATATAAAACTGAGTTGTTCCTTAAATATACAAAATCTATTCCTTAAAAACGGCTGCGACTATTAATTTTTGTTAAAATTTAATTATAGGTTACAAATAATATGTTTAATTATAATTAATCGTAAATTTCGGCTCAGAATTTGCAAACTTTTATCACAAATCTTTCCTTATTTTTGTTCTGAATTTTCAGAAAATGGCAGATATCATACAGCTTTTACCCGATCATGTTGCGAACCAGATTGCTGCAGGCGAAGTGGTACAAAGACCCGCATCCATTGTTAAAGAATTATTGGAAAATGCAATTGACGCAAAAGCGACAAAAGTAGAACTCATTGTACGCGATGCAGGAAAAAATCTGATACAGGTTGTAGACAACGGAAGCGGAATGTCAGAAACCGATGCCAGAATGGCATTCGAGAGACATGCTACTTCCAAAATAAAAAGTACCGATGATATTTTCAGGATATCGACGAAAGGGTTTCGTGGTGAAGCGCTGGCTTCCATTGCTGCTGTAGCACAGGTTGAACTCCGCACCAAACAAAAAGATGCACAGACAGGAACCAACATTTACATAGAAGGCGGAAATCTTCAGTTTCAGGAGCCTGTTCAGACTTCGGAAGGCTCTAATTTTTTGGTGAAAAACCTTTTTTACAATGTTCCTGCGCGCCGCAAATTCCTGAAAAATAATAATGTAGAATTCCGTCATATTATTGATGAATTTCAAAGAGTTGCTTTGGCTCATGAGCAGATTGAATTTGATTTATTTCATAATGATGAGCCTATTTTCAGGCTCAGAAAAGGAACTCAGCTTCAAAGAATCATCGAAATCTTCGGTAGAAAGCTGCAGCCTCATTTAATTCCTATTAAAGAAGATTTAGGTTGGATCAATGTATCAGGGTTCATCGGAAAGCCTGAGGCTGCAAAAAAAGTAAGAGGCGAACAGTTCTTGTTTGTGAACGGAAGGTTTTTTAAAAGCCCTTATCTTAATAAAGCAGTGCAGGAAGCTTTTGAAGGCTTGCTTCTGCCCGGATATCTGCCAACATTTTTCCTT
>DAMDNI010000069.1:0-4537 GCA_032083825.1 Bergeyella sp.
TGACATGAGCCTGTCTTTTAATAAAGAAAATGCGGGAAGAAGATCCGTACTCTGCAGGTAAAGAAAGTGGTATACATTGGCAATCCATGCGAGTTCTGCAAGATTTTTGTTCCCTGAAACCAAAACAATGTTCAAAGCATCATTTTGTTGGATATAATTTCTTAAAATCAGTCGGTTTTTCGGAGTGTCGCTGTCCAGATATACATAGACCAACTGCTGCGGAATGTATTTTCCCAATCCGTTCTCGATCCTGGAAATGGCTTCTGTCAGCGTTGGATTTTTAAAATTTAAAAACTTTTCCATAGGATTGGAGATTAGTAGTTTTTAACATTGTCGTAATTTTCGCAGGCGCTTTTGTAGCCGCCATCACAAGCTTTTTTATACCAATATTTTGCCTGCTTGTAATTCTGATCGATTCCTTGCCCGTTCTGATATAGTACACCCAGGTTCTGCATAGATGAATAGTTTCCGTCTTCTGCAGCTGCTTTGTGCAGTTCGAATGCTTTTTCGAAATCCACTGATGTTCCCATTCCTGTTTGATACATATAGCCTGCATAGGCCATTCCGGATGAGTTTCCGTTTTTTGCAGCTTCATTAAACCAGCTTAAGGCAAGCTCATAATCCTGCGAAGTTCCTAATCCTTCATAATACAGGTTTCCTAAACTGAACATGGCATTTTCGTTTCCTAAATCTGCGGCCTTTTTATACCAGTATTTTGCGGTTGAATAGTTCTTGGCTGTTGCGAGCCCGTTTTCATAAAAGTAGGCGAGATTGGTCATACTTCTTGGATTTCCTTTGTCTGCTCCTTTTTTGTACCATGAAAAAGCGGTGTCGTTATTTTGTGCAACTCCAATTCCTTTGTCATAAATATATCCTAAATCGAACAAAGCATCAAGATTGCCTTGTGCAGCAGCTTTTTCGTACCATGATTTTGCTGCGTTGTAATCTACTTTTGTTCCTAAGCCTCTCTGATACATATATCCGACATTTCTCATTCCGATAACACTTCCTGCTTCTGCTGCTTTTTTATACCATTTGAATGCTTCATCTGTACTTTTTTCAACACCATTACCGTTGTCATACATATGCCCAAGATTGTTCATTGCCCCGGAATTACCTTTGGCAGCGGCTTTTTCGTACCAGTATTTTGCTTTTTTGTTGCTTTGTAATACTCCGATTCCATTAGCATAAAGATATCCTAATGAAAACATGTTTAAAGGTTTGTTCTCAATATCATATTCCAGGAATTGTACAGCCTGTGTTGCCTGTTCATTGGTCAGTGTAAATTTATTAAGCAAAGCCTGATACAAACAATCTGTGTATAGATTTAGGTTCTTCTCGGAAAGGCTGGTTGGTGTAATGTTGTTCTGATTGATGGCAACTGAAAAATATTTCAGATTGGTGGCAAATTTTTTCTCGTTTCCGCTGTTGGCAGCATCAAGTGCACCCTGGAGAAACTGGCTGTATTCTTCCTGCTGAGCTTTTATCACAGTATTAAAAGAAAAAAACAGAATGAGAAATAGGAATAATTTTTTATTCATGGTTTTACTTTTTTAATAATAATATCTTATTGATTATTTTAAACAATTTAATAATGCTTTAGCTTCCGAGCCATTAGGGTTTTTGGAAAGTGCATTTTTCAATCTTGCGGTTACCTGATCGCGGCAAACATCATTTTCTCTGCAGCCGTCACATCCATCAACATTGATCATGTTTTTTGCCCATTGAAGATCTTTATTATATTGTGCAAGATCAACATCGCTGGTTTTTTTATCTGTTTTTTCTTCAACGATTTTCTTTTCTTCTTTTTTGGTGCTGAGCTTCAGAATCCTGTAATTCACTCTTTCTCTTTCGGAAGATGCGTTTGCCGGAAGTGTTTTCAGCAGTGCTTTATATTTTGCGATGGAAGCTTGGGGATTTTGAGAATCTTCAGAGCTGAGAATGACGCTGTATGTTGTTTCAAATTTATTTTTCCAGCTGGTATCTTCTGTTTTTCCAACAGGTTTTGCCTCCGGTTCATTTTCTGCGGAATTATCGATAGCGTTTTGAGAAAGAGCCGGAGCTTCTTCTTTTTGTTCCTGAACGGAATCTTTAACCGCAGAAGGAATATTTTCAGTATTATCTGAAATAGTTTGTTTAGGAGTTTTGCTTTCAAAAGCGCCCGTTGCATAAAGAATTCCTGAAATCCCGATAAGAGCTGCAGCAATTCCGCCGATTAAAATTCCTTTTCCGGATTTTGTTTTTGCATTTGCTGATGCTGGCTGATCAGAATTTTGATTGTTTGCAGGAGCAGGAATGATGCTTTCTTTTTTTATCGGTTCCGGTTTTGGAGTTTCATGAATTTCCGGTTTTTCAACCGCTTTTGGAGAAGACATTAATTCGGTTGCATCGCCAAAATTTTGAGATTTGTTTTCCTGAATTTTACTTTGTGGTGTAAGAAGCTCGGTTTCTTCAGAAAAAATGTCGGATGTACTTGAAGTGGAGGTTTTCTGCGATATTTCAGCTTGTTTTTTTTGTTCAATATAATCTTCGCAGATTTTAATTTTATCAAGAATTTCGGGATTTTCAGGGAAAATTTCTTTGGCATTCCCATAATATTCGAGAGCCATTTCCAGTTCTCCAGCGGCAAACATGTTATTCCCTTTTTTAAGAAAAATTCCATATTCGCGTTCTTTTTTCTCGTTTTCCAGCCTTTCCCGTATTTCGGTTTCGAGCTTTTGAAGCTCGGCCGTTTTCAGGAATTTTTCTGTCGTTTGTCTGATTTGCTGTCCTGCTTCCTGAAGCTTATTTTCTGAAACAAGATTTTTGATCTGGCTGACCTGTGCATTGTATTGAGGTTCTGCAGCTAATGCTTCTGCAAAAATTTCTGCGGAAGCATATCTTTCTCTATAAAAAGGAGCAATAGATTTCATGATGACAGCATCAAGATATTCGGAAACGACGTTGTCTTTTCTGATCTCAGAAGGCGGAATTATTTTTTCCCGTCCTGTGCTTACCATGCTGCTTAACGGTGGTTTTTCACCACTCAGCAAATGATATAAAGTGGCTCCGATTGCATAAGTGTCAAAAGTGGCATCAAAAGATTTTAAATTATCAATATCACCTTGTTCGTTTGGTGAATAATGCTTCTTTCTCCCGGTCACGATTTGGCTTGTGGTCGAAGTAATGTTATTGGCAACATTGTCATAGGAAAGTGCAGAGCCGAAATCAATAAGAATCGCATCATCATTGCTTTTATCAATAAGAATATTGCTCGGGCTGATATCAAGATGGAGAATTTTTTTATCAATTTTGGTGTGAATATAATCTACAGCACTAAGAATCTGGCTGATGTATTTCATGGATCTTTCCTTGTCCAAAAAACCGCTGCTTTTGAGCATTTCTTCGAGATCTGTACTTTCTACGTAATCCATCACCATGTAAGCAGTATCATTTTCATGAAAAATGTCACGCGTCCTGATAATGTTCTTATGCTGAAGGCCACGTATTGTTTTTCCTTCATCCATCTGGTTTTTCACCAGTTTCTGAAATTCCTGTTTTTTATCGACATTAGAAATGCTGATCAGCCCGGTCTGCTCGTCACGCTGGCAATAATCATTGTAATATAATTCTTTGATGACAACGGTTTCAGGATTACGGGACTGCACGTATTCTTCTCCGTAGCCGGATTGTTTGTAATAGCCGATCTCTTCTGCCAGATAGGTAATTCCGAATCCGCCCTGCGCAATGAATTTGGTGATTCTGTACTGGTTTCTGTTAAGGATAGTTCCGTTTTTTAAGATGCTCATGGTTTGATTCTTAAATGATGTTGTATATCTTGATTTTTATATTCTGATTTTAAGTCTTTTATGCGGTTTTAAATTTCGTAATCTGAAATTTTTAAAACAATGGCGGTGTAATTGTCATCAGAATTTTCCGCACATATATCTGATATTTTTTCTTTAATGATTTCTACAGAATTTTCTGAGGTAAAATTCCTTTGGATAAATTCTTCGTCCACACTTTCAAGAATTCCGTCGGAACAAAGCATGAAAAAATCTCCTGCTGCAAGATTCTCCAAAACATTCACGTCTATAAGCGTACTGAATTCCGTACCCTGAATGGCGCGTGTAATCTTATTTCGTTTTGGATGTACTTTTGCTTCTTCGGGAGTTAGAAATCCGCTGGCAACCAATTCGTTGACAAAACTATGGTCCTGAGTATGGAAAAGAATATTTCCGTCACGGATATGATAGACTCTGCTGTCTCCGATATGTCCTACAACTGCGTTTCCGGAAAGAAACTTCAGCATTGTAAGTGTTGTTGCCATTCCTTTGGTTTCGGGATTCTCTTCAATAAAATTGTCAAACTTTTTTTCGGTGGAAGAAAGTGCGTTTTCAATACCTGCTTCAGAAAAATCGTTGCTGTCTAAAAGTATTTGAGAGAAATATTCACATGCTTTTTTGCTTGCAACATCACCGCGGTTGCTGCCTCCGACACCATCGCAAACCATGAAAAAATTTTGTTCCGGGTTGAGGAACAAAGCATCTTCGTTGTA
>DAMDNI010000069.1:4547-8057 GCA_032083825.1 Bergeyella sp.
AGGGCGTTTTCCCTGTCCGGAAATTGAAATGTAGCTATTAGTCATTTATTCAAGTATGTTTTTCAGTTGTTTTTTCACAATGCTTTTAAAGGAAGTGAAATTATAAAAAAATCAATATCTTAAACAATACGGCATTTGACGTATAAAAAATCAATAAAAATCTGCAATATTCAAATATAATAAATTATATGAATAGAAATGTTAATTGTCTGTAATCCTAATATAATATGAAAAAGGATTGAAGGGAAATGAGAATTAGTTTTTGATCCACTTAAAGATTTTCTGATCATTTGCAGTGTCAATCCTGATTAGGTAAACGCCGGAAGGCAGTGCTTTTACATCAATCATTGAATCGTGGGTTGTAAAAATCAGTTTTCCGCTGAGGTCAAAGATTGATGAGCTTTCCACTTTTATATTCTTTGTGCGGATGTTGAGGAAATCTTTGGTGGGATTAGGAAAAATGACAATATTTTTTGATATTTCATCTGTTGACAAAGCGTCTTCAAGCTTTACTGGCTCTCTGAAAAAAGAGACTTCCATGAGAAATTTACTGTAATTCTTTACGAAATATGCTTCGCAGGTGTAATAGTCAAAATCTTCATTTTTTACCGAACTTATGGAATAATTTGGAGTGGTAATATGCGTGTTGAGGTCTAAAGTTTTGAACCATCGGAACTGATAATTCTCTCCGGAAACTGACTGCGTCAAAGTAGCATTTTGCCCAATTGTTCCGAATACCGTTTCGGCGTTGTCGTAACGCTGCGGAGAATACCGGAAATCGGCAATAGAGGCATTCGATGAAAGCAAATTCCTGATCTGACTTTCTGTAAAACGGTTGTTTTCAATAAAAGTTAAGGCGGGAATATTCTGCGGAATGTCTCCGGAAAGCTGATTGCTGCTTAATGCGAGCATCTGTAGTTTTGAAAACTGCAACAGCTCAGAAGGAAACCCTCCGGCCAGCAAATTGTTGTTCAGGAAAAGCTGCTCAAGATTTGTTAATACAGATAATGATGACAATCCTCCTGAAATTTTGTTTCGTCCGAAATTAAGGTGTACCAGATTTTTCAGCTGGCTCAATTCAGTTGGAAAATTTTCAATCTGATTGTCTTCCAATGAAAGCCATTCTAGTTTTTTCATGCTAGAAAGCGGAGCAGAATAATTGGTTTTGAATAAGTTATGGCTTACATTTAATGAAACCAAATTCGTTAATGAATTTAATGCTGAAGGAATTGCTGTCAGCTGATTTCCCGAAAGGTCAAGCTCTGTAAGTTTGGATAAACCAGAGAGAGTATTGAAGTTTTGCGAAATAGTATTATTGCTGAGATTCAGTGTTTGCAGATTGATGTAAGTAGAAAGTTTTGATGGCACTGCTGTTAATCCTGATCCCGATAAGTCCAGGATTTTAATATTTGTGAAACCTTGTAAAAATCCGTCGATATCAGCAAGTAGAAAATTGTTGTTTCCTATAGAAAGCTCTTCCAAGAGGGATAATGAAGAAAGCGTATGTGAAGGATCTCCTGAAAGCCTGTTGTTGCTGATGTCTAAGCGTACAAGGTGTGATAGTCCGGAAACTCCTGAAGAAATTTCGCCGGAAAGCTGATTGGAGCTCAGATCCAGCTTTTCCAAATGGGTAAAAGCGGAAAGAGTAGAAGGGAAGCTGCCCTTGAGTGCGTTTCCGCGAAGATTGATTTCGGTAACGTACCCGTTTTTTACTTTTACTCCGTACCATGTTTTGGGATCTTTTTCAAAATCCCAGCCCGAGCTCCATTGTGTCCCGAAATTGGAATTGTATATGGATATTAAAGCGTTTCTTTCGCTGTGAGAAATGCTCCACTGCCCAAATAAAGTGTTGGATATTAATAAAAAGAATAAAAATTTCTTCACCTATTTTTGTTTAATCTGCAAATATATATTTTAATTAAATTACTAAGGTTTTTTTTAGAAATTTAATGATTATTTTCGTGAAAATTTTTACAGATGCAGAAATATCTGGTGTATTTTCTATTGCTTTTCACAATTGTTACAGGCTTTTATTTTTGGTATGGCTATTCACAACTTGATGGGAGTCAGTACGTTTATCCGATGGATGATGTTTATATTCATCTGGCAATTGCACGGAATTTTGCAGAACACGGGTTCTGGTCCATCAATCTCAATAGTTTTGACAGCGCTTCTTCTTCTATATTATATACACTGCTTTTAAGTCTGCTGATAAAAGTTTTCGGGGACAGTATTTATTATCCTTTAATTATTAACATATTTTGCGGATACTTTTCGGTGTATTGGCTTTATAAATATTTCAGGGATTTTTATTCTAAAAAAGAGCTGAAAATTGGTCTTGTTTTATTTCTTCCCGTTCCGTTGCTGTATTTAATGGTTCTTTTGGGGATGGAACATACTCTGCATATTTGGCTCACAGTAATGGCAGTTTATTATATTCATAAAAATATTGATTCTGATTTTTCTAAAAAAGATTTGGGAGTATTGATTCTGATTCTCTTTTTTACAGGAATGGTAAGGTTTGAAAGCATGTTTTTGACAATCATGCTGGCTTTTACTGTTTGTATAAGAAAAAAAAATATTGCTGCTTTTATGATTCTGACAGCCGGATTTCTCCCGATCATTATTTTTGGATTGGTTTCTGTAAAATGCGGAGGTTACTTTTTCCCTAATTCAGTCATTATAAAAGGAAGCTATCCCGGAGGAAGTATTTTTGCAAGCATATGGCAGATCCTTAAAAACGGGATTTTGCTGAATGGCGCTTTTTATAAATTGTTTCTGTTCCCTTTTTTATGTATCGGGATTTATCTTTGGGATACATATAAAGGAAAATCAATTCTGGATTTCCTGAAAAATGAAACTCTGATTATTGTTGTAGCAGGTGTTGCTCTGCTTCAAAGTCTTTTCGGAGTTATTAAATTCAGATATGAAAATTATATCATGATGGCTTTGCTGATGATTTTGATTCCGATAGCTGCTTCATTTTATAAAAAAGAAAAATTACGGACGGTTTCGCAGATGTTGTTTCTATTTTCATTTTTGATGTTTTCACTTATAGGTTTTTACCGAGTTTTTTATCACCACCACGTTTTGAAGATGGCTTCTAAAAATATTTCGGAGCAGCAGATCCAAATGTCAAGATTTTTAAATATATTCTATAAAAACCAAAAAATTGTAGCCAATGACATTGGTGCAATTGCATATTTTGGAAATGTGCAGCTGTTTGATATTGTCGGGCTTGGTTCTACAGATGTTGCAGAATTTAAAATACAATATAAAAATACTCCAAAAGAACTGTATGATAAAAAATCTCACGAATTTCTGTCGCAATATATTCTTAAAAACAATTATAAAATCGGAGTAATCTATCCGACATGGTTTCCCGGTGAGATTCCTTCATATTGGATTCCAGTAGCTTCCTGGACGATTAAAGACAATAAAGGAACAGCAATGGATAAGGTGGTCTGGTATGCATTCAGTTCCAAAGAAGCGGGAATATTGCGAAGAAAT
>DAMDNI010000069.1:8067-12352 GCA_032083825.1 Bergeyella sp.
CGTAATAAAAATGTAGTTCAGCAGTTCTATTCATACAAATAAAAAATTATTATTATTAAAAAAAATACAACTTTCCTATTAACATGATTAATAGAAAATTAAGTTTTTTAATTATTTGCAAATAAGCTATTGTCTGTTCAAAAATATTTCATACTTTTGCACCCTAAAATATAAAGCAATCAAATGCCTACTATTCAACAATTAGTAAGAAAAGGAAGAGCCACGCTTGCCAAGAAGAGCAAATCGGCTGCCCTTGATTCTTGTCCACAAAGACGAGGAGTATGTACAAGAGTATATACTACCACACCAAAGAAACCTAACTCTGCACTTAGAAAAGTAGCAAGGGTAAGACTTTCTAACGGTAAAGAAGTCAACGCTTATATCCCGGGCGAAGGACATAATCTTCAAGAGCACTCGATAGTATTGGTAAGAGGCGGAAGGGTGAAAGACCTACCGGGAGTACGTTACCACATCGTAAGAGGTGCATTGGATACTGCAGGTGTAAATGGAAGAACGCAAAGACGTTCCAAGTATGGAGCTAAGAGACCAAAACCAGGTCAGGTAGCAGCACCGGCAAAAGGTAAAAAGAAATAATCATTAATTATTAAGAAACGAAACAATGAGAAAGACGAAAGCGAAAAAAAGACCGTTGTTACCGGATCCGAAATTTAATGATCAATTGGTAACAAGATTCGTAAACAACTTGATGCTTGATGGTAAAAAATCAATCGCGTTCAAGATTTTTTATGATGCATTGGACATCGTAGAAAACAAAAAAGGAGATAATGAAAAATCTTCATTAGAAATATGGAAAGATGCTCTTACAAACGTAATGCCTCACGTTGAGGTTCGTTCAAGAAGAGTAGGAGGTGCAAACTTCCAGATTCCTATGCCAATCAGAGCCGACAGAAAAATTTCTATGGCAATGAAATGGTTAATCAAATATTCTAAAGCAAGAAATGATAAGTCTATGGCTTTGAAACTTTCTGCTGAAATCCTTGCTGCTTCCAAAGAAGAAGGTGCAGCATACAAGAAAAAATCGGATACTCACAAAATGGCGGAAGCAAACACAGCTTTCTCTCACTTTAAATTTTAATTAAGAAATGAGTAGAGATCTTAAATTCACTAGAAATATTGGTATTGCCGCTCACATCGATGCAGGTAAAACCACTACAACAGAACGTATCCTTTTCTATACAGGGAAAACCCACAAAATTGGAGAAGTGCACGAAGGTGCTGCTACAATGGACTGGATGGAGCAGGAAGCTGAAAGAGGTATTACCATTACTTCAGCAGCCACCACTTGTTCTTGGAACTTCCCAACCGATCAAGGAAAAACCTTACCTGAAACTAAACCTTACCATTTCAACATCATCGATACACCGGGACACGTTGACTTCACAGTAGAAGTTAACAGATCTTTGAGAGTATTGGATGGTCTTGTTTTCTTATTCTCTGCAGTAGACGGTGTAGAGCCTCAGTCTGAAACCAACTGGAGATTGGCTGATAACTACAAAGTAGCGAGAATGGGATTCGTAAACAAGATGGACAGACAAGGTGCTGACTTCCTTAACGTTGTAAAACAAGTTAAAGAAATGTTAGGATCTAATGCAGTTCCAATCGTTTTACCAATCGGTGCTGAAGAAGATTTCAAAGGTGTTGTTGACCTGATCAAGAACAGAGCAATTATCTGGGATGATGCAGGACAAGGAGCTACTTTCGAAGTTGTTCCGATCCCTGACGATATGAAGGATGAAGTTCTTGAATACAGAGAAAAATTGGTTGAAGCCGTAGCAGATTATGATGAAACTTTGATGGAGAAATTCTTCGAAGATCCGGATTCAATTTCTGAAGAGGAAATCAATGAAGCGCTTAGAAAAGCAACAATCGACCTTTCTATCATTCCTATGACTTGTGGTTCTTCTTTCAAAAACAAAGGAGTACAGTTCATGCTTGACGCAGTTTGTAAATATCTTCCTTCTCCATTAGATAAAGACGATATCAAAGGAACTGACCCAAGAACTGACGCTGAGATCACAAGAAAGCCGGATGTTAAAGAGCCTTTCTCTGCATTAGCATTTAAGATTGCTACCGATCCTTTCGTAGGAAGATTAGCTTTCTTCAGAGCATATTCAGGAAGACTTGACGCTGGTTCTTATGTTTTGAACACAAGATCAGACAACAAAGAAAGAATTTCGAGAATCTATCAGATGCACGCAAATAAACAAAATCCTGTAGAATATATTGAAGCAGGAGATATCGGTGCAGCTGTAGGATTTAAAGATATCAAAACAGGTGATACTTTATCTGACGAGAAAAATCCGATCGTTCTAGAATCGATGATTTTCCCTGATCCGGTAATTGGTATCGCTGTGGAGCCTAAAACTAAAGCTGACCAGGATAAAATGGGTAATGCTTTGGCTAAATTAGCTGAAGAAGATCCAACATTCCAGGTTAAGACTGATGAAGCTTCAGGGCAAACAATTATTTCCGGAATGGGTGAGCTTCACTTGGATATCATTGTTGACCGTATGAGAAGAGAGTTCAAGGTTGAAGTAAACCAGGGACAGCCTCAGGTAGAATACAAAGAAGCACTTACACAAACTGCTAACCACAGAGAAGTTTACAAAAAACAATCAGGTGGTAGAGGTAAGTTTGCAGATATCGTATTCACCATAGGTCCTGCTGACGAAGGCAAAGTAGGTCTTGAATTCATCAACGAGATTAAAGGTGGTAACATTCCTAAAGAATTTATCCCTTCCGTTGAAAAAGGTTTCAGAGAATCAATGAAAAACGGTCCTTTGGCTGGTTTTGAAGTTGAAGCAATGAAAATCACATTAAAAGACGGATCTTTCCACGCAGTTGACTCCGATCAGTTATCTTTCGAATTAGCTGCTAAAATGGGATTCAAAGAAGCAGGAAGAGCTGCTAAAGCAGTAATCATGGAGCCAATCATGAAGCTTGAAGTAGTAACTCCTGAAGAATATATGGGTGATATCGTGGGTGACCTTAACAGAAGAAGAGGTACTGTAAACGGTATGGACGACAGAAACAATGCTAAAGTAATCAAAGCTTTTGTACCACTTTCTGAAATGTTTGGTTATGTAACTTCGCTTAGAACATTATCTTCTGGTAGAGCAACCTCTTCCATGGAATTCGAGAAATACGAGCCGGCACCATCAAATGTTGCTGAAGATGTAATCGCTAAAGCTAAAGGGTAATCTTAAAACTAAATTAAAATGTCACAAAGAATCAGAATAAAATTAAAGTCTTACGATTACAATTTGGTAGATAAATCTGCTGAGAAAATCGTAAAAACAGTAAAAGCTACTGGTGCTGTGGTAAACGGGCCTATTCCTTTGCCAACTCACAAAAGAATTTTTACTGTACTAAGATCTCCGCACGTTAATAAAAAAGCAAGAGAACAGTTCCAGCTTTCTGCACACAAAAGATTGATGGATATCTATTCTTCTTCTTCCAAAACGGTGGACGCTCTTATGAAGCTTGAATTGCCAAGCGGAGTAGACGTAGAAATCAAAGTGTGATCATCTCACTTTTGCTATGATAGAAAATCCCTTTCTTGCGAAAGGGATTTTTTTTACTATTTATCCGGAAGCAAATCTTCCAAACGGTTTTCATATTTTTTTCGGAGCCTTTGTTTTGCTTTTTTTACAGCATCAACAGTTACTCCAAGAATTCGTGACATTTCGTTATTGGTCATTTCTAATCTTGACAGGATAATAATTCTTAGGTTAGAATCAGTAAGATCCGGGAAATCTGTCTGGAGTTTGTGGTATTCTTCCGGGTATTCATTCATATAAGCTTCTTTAAAATTTTCCCAGTTTTCCTGTGTCATAAGGTGAGATTCCAAAAGTTTCTGCATTTCCCCGGATTTTTTTTCAAGATAAGAGGAGGAAGAATGGCTGACTTTATCTATTTCGAATTCCAGCTTTTCGATCTGTTTGTTCTTTTCCGAAAGGTAAGTGCGGTAAGATTCTATGGTTTGATGCGTTGCATTTAGTTTGTTTTCAGACTTTATTTTGTCAAGCAAAAGACTTAATACTTTTTTCTCATAGTTTGTTTTTTCGAGACTTATAGTATTTCGGTAAGATTTAATGATAAAAAAGATGATGATAATTAGAAGAAAACTGACGAGGATAGCTGCTATTTTGAAGTATGATTCTTTTTCTCTTTTTGATTTTTCAGCATCTATTTCCAGTTGAAGATAGTTTTTCTCAGTTGCCCAGTTTACTTCCGTAATGACCTCTTTCCCGTCCAGCATTTT
>DAMDNI010000070.1:0-12315 GCA_032083825.1 Bergeyella sp.
GTTTTCAGAGAAATCAAAGAAAACACGATTCTGATAGCCGCTTCCTGTAGTGTGTTCTACAGTTTTGTAACCGTATTCGTCAGTCTGTGAAAAAGCACTTGTGCATAATGTTGCTGTAAGTGCCAGAGTCAAAAGTATTTTTGTTTTCATAATAGATAAAGGTTTTAAAGATGAGTGCAAAGCTAAATATTTATTATCTATTTAGAATAAATAAAAATAAATATTTAATAAAAAAAATATGACATTTATCATGTTTAAAAATAAAAAACCCTTTCATATTGTATTGAAAGGGTTTCTCTAATCCTACTAAAAATTATTTTTTGAGAAATTTTGATTTTACTGTTACACCTTCTGCGGTCTCAATAATTAAGAAGTAAATTCCTGTTTTAAGGTTGGAAATATTAAAGCTGTTATTGCTTGCTTTTCCGCTTGCTACTTTTTGTCCGTTCGCGGTGTATATGTGTACACCGGAAACTGTATATTTTTTGCTTGAGAATTCTAAAGAAGACTGATCTTTTATAGCAAACTTGATGTCATTTGCTGCATTTACTTCTGATACAGCTAATGAGCTTCCGTATACAACATTATCAATTGACATTGCGGTATGCGTAGTGGCGGTGCTCATTCTGAAGGCAATATACTGAGATGACGATGCAGGAACAGCAATCGTATACGTTTGAGCCGTGAACGATGTTACAGAAATTGGTTCCCCAACCGCAGTAAAGGTTGTAGCATCTTCAGGATTAGAAAGCAGGCCGGGCTGCAAATTATAAGATGTTCCTGATCCTCCTACAAATGCAGCATCAAAAGTGAGAGCTGTTGTGCCATCAGGAGCCACAATCTGCGGTGAAACAAGAAAAAATTCTGAATTGGCAGCAAAAAGCGAATAGCCGTTGACATAATTGTTTCCGTTGCTGCCTTCTACATAAACGATTGCGGACGTCGTAGTTGGAAAAGGCGTTGTGATCGTAACCAGCGGGGTAATTTTTGTCCACCCATTCTGAGGAATAGTGTTTGTTTGTCCCGGAGTAAATGAATTAAAATTTTCGTTTATAGACGATAATTGGGCATTTACTTGTGCTAAACTGAATGCTAAAGCGCTAAAAAATAGAATTCTTTTCATTTTTAAATTGTTTATCAATAGTGCAAAAATACATTTTTATTTTTAATTATTCTAAATAAGACTTATATTTGCAAAAAAAGTTTGTAATGAATAAAATCAGGTTTTCAATAGTATGCCTTTCTGCAGCGGGTTTTTTAGGTGCTCAGGTGAAAGACAGCTTACAATCTAAAAACATTGATGAAGTAGTAATTACGGGGCAGTTCAGTCCGCAATCCATCAATAAATCAATATATAAAGTAGAAGTAATTGATCAGCAGCAGATCAAAAATATGGCAGCGACAACAGTCGCAGAGGTTTTAAACCAGAATCTGAATATGCTGATAGTTCCGGATTCTGGAAGCGGAAATTCTAATGCTAATATTATGGGATTAGGAGGAGAATATACCAAAGTTCTTATCGATAATATTCCTGTTGTAAATGATGAAGGTTTGGGGAATTCTTTTGACCTTACCAAAATTAATCTTAACAATGTGGAAAGAATTGAGATTGTAAAAGGCTCAATGGGTGTTGAATATGGGAATAATGCAGTAACAGGCGTAATTAATATTATTACTAAAAAGGGATCTTCCAAAAAATTCTCCGGAAATGTAGCGTTACAGGAAGAAACGGTGGGCGAAAATTATGACTGGTACAAAAAAGGAAACGGTAGACATATCCAAAGTTTGAATATAGGATACAATATCAATAACAATTGGTTTGTTTCTGCGGATATTAATCATAATGATTTTCAGGGATTTGAAGGACGTCATAAAGGCTACAAATATTTTACTGAAGATTTCGATTTTTCAAGAGGATATGACTGGCAGCCAAAAGATCAGATAAATGCTAATGCATTAGTGAAATATTCTAAAAATAAAACTACTCTTTATTATAAAATAAGTCATTTAAACGAAGAGATTAATTATCGCAATAATATCTACAATCTTAAAACATTTGCCGGTGGTGTGAGAACATATTGGGCGGAGGATAGGGATTATTTTACAAAAAGATGGATTCACCAGTTTAATATCATTACCAAACTAGGAGACATCAATTATATGGGTGATTTTTCTTATCAGAAGCAGACGAGAGAATATCAAAACTATATATATGATATTCCTGTAAGGCAGGAGGTTTCCAGAGAAGATAAGTTTAGATATTATGATACTGATGTTTACTATTCGCGAGGGATGTTCAGTAATTTTTTAAATAGTGAAAAATTTAACTTCCAATTGGGATACGAGCTCGATCAGACCAATGGATATTCAAGCTATTTAACATTGGGGAATAATGATGGTAAAGATTTAAACAAAGATATTTTCAATTATGCAAATTTCATTGCAGCGGAATGGGCAGTTTCTCCTCTTATTTCTTTACGTCCGGGATTCAGATTGGCATTGAGCAACAAATTTGAAAGCCAGTATAATTACTCATTTACTGCAAAATTTGACCTTAGCAGCAAGTCAGATTTGAGAGCCATTGTAGGTTCAGCAAATCGTTTTCCGGGTTATGAAGAATTGTATACTTATATGGTAGATTCTAATCATGATATTCGTGGAAACGAAGATTTAAGACCTGAAGAAGGATTTTCTGGAGGTATTTTTTGGGATCATCAAAACAATAAAAATAGCAAGAAATTGTCCTTTAGCCTATCTGCAATGTATTTACAAGTAAAAGACCGTATCGAATTAGGCATTGTTAATAATAGTCCTCTTCAATATAAATACATCAATATTGATGATTACAAATCCATAAATTTTACAGGAGGAGCTCAGTTTAGAAAAAATAACTTTGCTTTAAACTCGGGAGTTTCTTTTATGGGGATTTCTAAAGTACTTAACGATGCTAATGGAGCTCAGTCTCCTGATGATTTTTACTTTTATCCGGAAGTAAATGTTTCGGCAAATTATAAATTGAGCAAACTGCAAACACTCTTTGCCCTCTATTACAAATACAGCGGAAACAGCAGGAGAATTGTTATGGAATCTGATATTGCTGGTAATACCACATTCAGAGTTGGAAAAATTGGGGATTACAGCATGATGAACTTTATAATTTCACAACCTTTTCTCAAAGATCATCTGGAATTTTCTTTAGGAATTAAAAATATTTTTGATGTTACAGATATCCGGGATACCACACAGGCTGGTACAGCGCATGAAGGTGCGCAATCCTCCCGAAACTATTTCTACGGAAGAAGCTACTTTGCAAGGCTGATTTATAATTTTTAAAAAACGATAAAATGAAAAATATATTTATAGCATTTTCACTTTTAAGCGTATTGGTTATCCAATCGTGCATTAAAGATAACGAAGATCCGGTAGCAGTTTCACCAGTAGAAGGTGCTATTGTAGATTCTGAAGTGGGAGGAGCTGCACAGCCCAATCAGGTTTGGATTGATCTCAGTGATGTAGATTCAGAAGGGCAGCCAAAACAAACCGTTACAAGAAGAACAAAATGGGACTTAGGATTTTATTCTGGTGATGAGTTCAAAGTTGTGCTTAATTTTTCAGCATTAATGGCAGCTGGTAAAATTGAAGGAGCAACAAATATTGATGCGGTGACAGAAGCCTCTGTTACTGCTCTCCAGACAAAAATTCAGGTAGCTAATTTTGATTCATCAAACACTGTATATATAGATGATGTAAAAGGTAAAATCAATACGGGATATACAGCAATTGCAGAAATCAGTGCAAACGATTCCGAAAACGGGATTTATCTTGTAAATATGGGAAAGGAAATTTATGAAGGTTCAATTCCTGCAGGTTCTACTATTTCAGGAGGAGATTCAAGAGGCTGGATGAAAGTCCAGATTACCAGAAACGGAAGTACCGGCTACAAAATCAAATACGCAAGATTAAACGAAACCACTCACAAAGAATATATCATTTCGAAAAAGGAAAATTTCAACTTTGCTTTTTTCAGCATGATTAATGATTCGGAAGTAGATATACAGCCGCAAAAAGAAAAATGGGACATTTGTTTCACTGTTTTTGTAAACATCATTGAAGGGGCAGGAACTTATATTTATTCCGATTTTGTAACCCATAATATTCTCGGCGGCGCGGCAGCTTATCAGGTAACAATACCGGAAGGAAGCAATTCTACAGATTACTATAACAACTTTACTGCGAATGATATTGATGTTACTAAATTCTCTTACGACGATCAGCGTACAATAGGAGGCAGTTGGAGACTTTTAGGCCCTGGAGGCGGAAGCATGTACGGAGACCGGTTCTACATTATCCGGGATATAGAAGGAGTTTATTATAAATTAAAATTCAACGGATTCCTTAATGATGCAGGGGTAAGAGGATATCCTCAATTTCAATACAAACCATTATAATTCATAAATATTAAACGATGAAATCACTAAAAATCATTTTATCTTCAGCAATTCTGCTCCTTGCTTTTTCATGTAAAAAAGAAGCCGTAGAAAACAAAACAGATCAAACTCCTGCTGAAACAACAGAAAATAAAGTCTCCAACCAGAAAATCGTTTCCCTTAATGGCGGAATTACAGAAATTCTTGCAGCATTAGGGCATCAGCAGGAAATTGTGGGAACAGATGTTACCAGCGTTTATCCGGAAAACCTTAAGCAGACCGCAAAAGTTTTAGGGCACATGAGAACCATTACCATCGAACCGATTATGGCACTCAATCCGACTTTGATCATGGCTTCCGGAAAAGACATGAATCCTGAATTACTGAAAAAAATCGGGGAATCTAAAATTCAGACAGAAGTTTATAACCAAGAATTTTCTGTCGAAGGAACTAAAAGATTAATCGAGCAAGTCGCAAAAACAGTAGGGAATACCGACTATCAGAATCTTTACAAAAAAATTGATGAAGATTTAGCAAAAGTACAGCCACTTTCTCAAAAGCCGAAAGTATTATTCATCTATGCGAGAGGAAATAACTTAATGGTTTCAGGAAAAGATACACAAATGGCCAGCCTTATCAATATTGCAGGTGGTGAGAATGCAATTAACGATTTTGACGGGTTTAAACCATTAACACCAGAAGCACTTGTGAAATACAACCCGGATTTCTTATTATTCTTTACAGACGGATTGCAAAGCTCCGGCGGAATTGACGGAGTTCTTAAAGTTCCTGGAATTTCCCAGACAACAGCAGGGAAAAAGAAGCAGATTATTGCGATGGATGGTGGTTTGATGTCTTCTTTTGGTCCACGTCTAGGAGAAGCAGCCTATTCGCTTAACCAGCTTTTGATAGAAGGCCATAAATAAAAAAAAGTCGGGCTTTTCCCCCGGCTTTTATCATTTAAAATGTAGAAAGTTACCGTAAAATCGGTTTTTTGTGATTCCAATTGCTCAATGAATGAAAAAAATCCCTCTGTTTTATCTGGTTGTTATTGCTCTTATTGTCCTTTTTGCGACGAGTATTTTTTCAATAGGAATGGGAGTGTACCAGTTTGAAAGCGGAAATGCTTATCAGGTATTATGGAAATTTCTGATGCAGGATCCGGAAATTCTTCCCAGCGAAAAATACATTATTTGGGAAGTTAGGACAGCCCGTGTAATTATGGGAATTCTGATTGGCAGTATGCTTGCCTTTTCCGGAACACTGCTTCAGGGAATGTTCAAAAATCCTTTAGCAACAGGAGATCTTATCGGCCTGAATTCCGGAGCAACATTAATGGCATCAGTTGCCATTGTTCTCGGAAGTTATTTCAGAAATTACCTTCCTGATTTTGTCAATTATTCTTTAGTAAGTTTTTCGGCATTTGCAGGTGCGTTGATTGCGATGCTGCTAGTTTACAGGATTTCGACAAGCGGAGGGAAAACAAATGTTGTTGTGATGCTGCTTTCCGGAGTTGCGCTTACTGCAATTGGCTTTGCCGTCACAGGATTTTTAATTTATTTATCAAAAGATGAGCAGCTTCGCGACCTTACTTTTTGGAATTTAGGAAGCCTTGCCAATGCAACTTGGACGAAGAATCTGATTCTTGCCTTAGTAATGCTGGTGAGCTATTCTTTACTAATTGGCAAAGGGAAAGTTCTCAATGCGATGATGCTTGGGGAAAAAGACGCACAGCATTTAGGAATCAATGTGGAATCTATTAAAAAAAGAATCATTCTTTTCACGGCATTAATGGTCGGGACTTGTGTGGCGTTTTCAGGAACGATAGGATTTATAGGTTTAGTAGTTCCATATATTTTAAGGTTATTATTCCGTTCCAATTATCAGTATATCCTGCCATTGTCTGCAATTTTAGGAAGTATCATCCTGATATTGGGAGATTCTCTGAGCCGTACCTTGCTGCCGCCTACAGAAATTCCCATCGGTATTCTTACAGCTTTGATGGGAGGTCCTGTATTTATTGCTATTTTGATGAAATTTAAAAAATCAATGAGATGATTGAAGCTTCAGGGTTATCTTTTAAAATTAATAAAATTTCTATTCTTCAGGACATTCATTTTGGAGCAGAACAGGGTGAATTCATCGCGATTGTCGGCCCGAATGGAGCAGGAAAATCAAGCCTGCTTACATTGCTTGCCAACGAATTGATATCCGAAGAAACAAAAAAAATATTCATTAAAAGCATTCATCTACCAAAATGGAAAATCGATGAGCTGGCACTGCACAAAGCAAAATTTTCACAACATTATTCTCACGATATTCCTCTTTTGGTAAAAGATGTGGTTTTGATGGGGCGCTATCCTTATTTTGATGCGAAACCAAAACCGGAAGATTTGGAAAGTATTTCAAAAATGATGCTGGAAACCGATGTTATTCATCTGAAAAACAGGGATTATAATACGCTTTCCGGAGGTGAAAAACAGAGAGTACATATTGCAAGAGCAATGGTTCAGCTTGAAAATGACATTCAGAATAAAATTCTTTTTCTCGACGAGCCATTAAATAATTTGGATATTAAACATCAGCATAATACACTGAAGCTCATCAGGAAATTTACTGACCACAAAAATACGGCAGTCGTTGTTTTGCATGACCTGAACCTTGCTGCAGAATTTGCCGACCGGATTTTTCTAATGAAAGAGGGGAAACTTCTTGCGGAAGGAAAGCCCGGCGAAGTTTTTCAGCCGCAGATCATTGAAGAAGCCTACAGCTTTCCGTGTACGGTCTGTAAAAATCCTGTCAACCACAAACCATTAATAATTTTTGGACAATAAACACATGGAAGAAGAAGATTTAAAAGCGCTTGCAAAACAGCTTTCCTGTCCAGATGGTGATTTGGGAAGACAAGTTGCGGAAATGATGAATGAGAGCAATATCCGTATGACGTTGGAAAGTATTTATACCATGAATGTTCGTCCCGGAGATCATATTTTAGAAATCGGTCCCGGAAATGCGCTTCATCTGGAAAATCTCCTGAACATTTCTGAAAATGTACATTACACAGGTCTGGAAATTTCAGAAACGATGCATGAAGAAGCAAAAATCATTAATCAGGAATATCTTGAGAAAGGAATTGCAGAATTCACTTTCTATAACGGAATAAAAATACCTTTTGAAGAAAAATCATTTGATAAGATTTTTACCGTTAATACTTTATATTTCTGGGAAAATCCGGTTGATTTCCTGAAAGAAATTTATCGTGTTTTAAAAGATAAAGGATCATTCATCCTCACCTATCTTGAAGAAAATACTTTGAAAAAAGTCCCTTTCACCAAATACGGATTTAATATTTATTCACAGTCAGAAATTGAACATTTTCTTGCAGAATCAGGATTTGCAAAAGCATTGAAACGTACAAAAACGGATGAAGTAAAAAGTAAAACCGGCGAACAGATCGAAAGAGAATTCGTAGTCTTAAACATAACAAAATAACTTTAATAAAATTTATTCTAATGGATACTTTAATAAATGATCTCAAAGTAAAATGGGAATCGCTGAAGGCTGAGAACCCGCACTTAAGAATCAGAAATGCAGCCCAACAGTTAGGAGTAAGCGAAGCGGAGCTTCTTGCCACAAATACCGGAAACGGAGTTACAGCTCTTAAGTCTGAATTTGCAGCGATTCTCCAGGAGATTGAAAAATTAGGAAAAGTAATGGCGCTGACCAGAAATGACGAATGCGTTCATGAAAGAAAAGGGATATATCTGAATCCTGATTTCAGCAATCCTCATGCACAACTTTTTGTAAATGAAGATATTGATCTTAGGATTTTCCTTAATTCATGGAAGTTTGCCTTCTCTGTAATTGAAGGAGACCGCAAAAGTTTACAGTTTTTCGGAAAAGACGGATTGGCGCTGCATAAGATTTATCTCACAAAAGACAGCAACGAAGCCGCTTTCGACGAGCTTACAGAAAAATATAAATCTGAACATCAAAATCCTGTTTTGGTAATAGAGCCTGCAACGTCAAAACCTGCTGAAAAGCCTGATGATGAGGTTGATGTAGAAGGTTTTCAGCAAGCTTGGAGAGATCTGAAAGATACACACGATTTCTTTGGTATTACACGGAAATTCGGGGTTTCCAGAACGCAGGCTTTACGTTTGGCTCCCGAAGGTTTTGCTCAGAAAATCGAAAATGCAAGATCTGTAAATCTTCTGGAAGACGCTGCTGAAAAAAACGTTCCGATCATGATTTTTGTAGGAAACAGAGGGATTATTCAGATTCATACAGGTGAAGTAAAGAAAACATTGTGGCACCAGCATTGGTTCAATGTGATGGATCCGGACTTTAATCTGCATCTTGATACCATAAAAATCGCAGAAACCTGGATCGTAAAAAAACCAACGGAAGACGGCGAAGTTACTTCCGTTGAGGTTTTCAACAAAGAAGGGGAATTTATCGTTCAGTTTTTCGGAAAAAGAAAACCCGGAAACCCTGAACTTCAGGAGTGGAAAAACCTTGTAAAAGGTTTGGAAAATTAAAATCTTTCATTAATTCATATCAATAAAGGCCGTTTTCAATTTTGGAACGGCTTTTTATTTCACACATTTTCTCCAAAGGTCAGCAATGTCCCATTAGGATCCAGAAGCGAAAATTCTTTTTGATTCCATGGTTTTATTTCTAATGTTCCGTTGGGATGGATTTCGACTTTTTCCGCATTAAGGTTTTTATAAAAATCTTCAATATTCTGAACCCTCAGATATAGCATGAAATCAGAATTTGCAGGATCAAGCTCCGGGTATTCAAAAAAATGGATTTCCTGAGCATTTGATTTTAGAATAAGATAATTTCCGTAATCCGAAACAAGCGAAAAATTCAGTTTTTCGAAATAGGTAACCGTATCTTTTTTATTAATAAAAGGAAGTTTAGGTATAATTTGTGAAATCATTATTAAAAATATTCTGTTTTAAATTTACTTAATATTTATCAACCAAAAATTAAATCCAGTAAATTCGTTCTATGAAAATCCTCTACGCCATACAAGGAACCGGAAACGGACATGTAAGCCGTGCCCGCGAAATCATCCCGTATCTGAAAAAGCACGGAGATCTCGACCTTCTGATCAGCGGAACCCAGGCTGAAGTGAATCTTGATGATGAAGTGAAATATCGTTTTAATGGTTTTGGTTTTGTATTTGGCAGCAAAGGAGGAGTTGATTTCAAGGAAACCTGGAAATCTTTCGATTCTCGTCAGTTTTTAAAAGACTGTAAAAATCTTCACGTAGAAGAATACGATTTTATCATCAACGATTTTGAACCTGTAACAGCTTGGTCGTGTAAATTTAAAAAGAAAAAATGTCTTTCTCTAAGTCATCAAGGTGCTTTTACTTCACAAAAAGTTCCACGTCCTGAAGGATTTCACTGGGGCGAAAAAATCATGAAATATTATGCGCCGGCAACTTCGCATATTGCTTTTCATTTTGAAAGATATGACGATTTCATCCATACTCCGGTAATCCGGTCAGAAATCAGAAACCTGACTCCTGAGAATTTCGGACATTATACAGTTTATCTTCCGGCTTATTCTGATAAATTTATTTTGGAACAGATTGCGCAATTCCCGGAAATAAAATGGGAGATTTTTTCCAAACATTCGAAAGAATATTATCAATCCGGAAATGCTGAAATTTTTCCTATTGATAATAGAAAGTTCACAAAATCCCTTGAAAAATGCTGCGGGTTTCTTACAGGCGGAGGTTTTGAAGGTCCGGCTGAAGCGCTATTCCTTAGAAAAAAAATTTTGAGTGTTCCGATGAAAAACCAGTATGAGCAGCAATGCAATGCTTTGGCTCTGGAAAATTTGGGTGTTCCTGTCATTTGGAAAGAGAACGAATTTTCCGAAAAATTAAAATACTTTGTGAATTCAGCGGAGCTGGTTGAGGTAGATTTCCCGGATGAAACTGAGAGGATTGTTGATTCTGTTTTTAATGGTTTTTAGCAATTAAAATTATTGTATTTTAAATCTGAAATCTTAATATTTTTTCTTAACTTCGTCATAATCATCAAATTACTTTATTATGGGAAAAGGAGATAAAAAAACAAAACGCGGTAAAATCACCGCCGGAAGTTATGGTAAAACAAGACCAAAAAGATCTTCAAAAACTGCAGTAGCTGCTGAAAAAGAAGTCGCAGCACCAGCAAAAACAAAGGCTGAAAAACCCGAATCAACAGATGAAAAGCCGAAAACCACAAGAAAGAAAAAAACCGAAGAATAATCTTCGGTTTTTTGCATCAATAAAGAATAAACTTAGGACATCAGGATTAGTTGCTTCCTGCAATATCAAGAACAATTCTTCCGTCAATCTGTCCTTTTTTCATTTTATCGAAAACATCATTGATGTCTTCAAGTTTTGCTGAAGTTACCGTTGCTTTTACAAGTCCTTCGTTTGCGAAATCTAAGGCTTCCTGCAAATCTTTTCTTGTACCAACAATAGAACCTCTTACTGTAATTCTTTTAAGAACGGTCTCAAAAATCGGCAGTTCAAATGAGCCTGGAGGAAGACCATTAAGAGCAATAGTTCCTTTTCTTCTCAATACTTCAATGCCTTGTTTGAAAGCAATTGGAGAAACAGCGGTAATTAAAGCACCGTGCATTCCTCCCACTTCTTTATGAAGGTATTCTCCCGGATTAACTTCTTTTGCGTTTACAGTAAGGTCTGCTCCTAATTTTTTTGCTAGTTCTAATTTTTCATCGGAAACGTCAATAGCAGCCACATGCATTCCCATTGCTTTTGCATATTGTACAGCCACGTGTCCCAATCCGCCGATTCCGGAGATGGCAACCCATTCTCCAGGTCTTGTTTCGGTCTCTTTTAATCCTTTATAAACGGTAACTCCTGCGCAAAGTATCGGAGCGATTTCCAGGAAGTTTACATTTGATTTTAAATGTCCCACATATCGCGAGTCTGCAATTACATATTCCGCAAAACCTCCGTCAACACTGTAACCTCCGTTTTTCTGTGCTTCACAAAGGGTTTCCCATCCTGTAATACAATAATCACAGCATCCGCAAGCGCTGTATAACCATGGAACTCCAACAGCGTCACCCTCTTTTACAACTGCATCAGTACCACAAGCAACAACAATTCCTACACCTTCATGTCCGGGAATTAATGGCATTTTAGGTTTTGCCGGCCAATCTCCGTCAATGGCATGCAAATCGGTGTGACATACACCACATGCGATTACTTTTACGAGAACTTCATATCTTCCAGGTTCTCTTACCGGAACTTCTTGAATTTTTAGGGGTTGCCCGTAGCCTTGGACTACTGCGGCCTTCATGGTTTTTGGAATCATAATAAAATATTTAAGGGATTAATTTTTCAGAGAAAAAGGGCCTGCCTTTTAAAACAGGCCCAACAACTAACTTTAGTTTTAGAAAAATCCTAATTTGTTTTTGTTGTAGGAAATAAGCATATTTTTAGTCTGACGGTAATGGTCGAGCATCATTTTGTGATTTTCTCTTCCGATCCCGGATTGTTTGTAACCTCCGAACGGTGCTCCTGCAGGATAAGCATGATAATTATTGACCCAAACTCTTCCTGCTTTTATTTCTCTAGGAATGGTGTAAAGCTGATGTGCGTCTCTTGTCCATACTCCGGCTCCTAAACCGTACATGGTATCATTAGCAATTTCAAGTGCTTCAGCTTCGTCTTTAAAAGTTGTAAAAGCCAATACAGGCCCGAAGATCTCTTCCTGGAAGATTCTCATTTTGTTATGCCCTTTGAAAATTGTCGGCTGGATATAATATCCTTCTTCCAATCCGTTAATATTATTGGCTTCTCCGCCGGTAAGAAGTTCTGCTCCCTCTTCTTTTCCTAATTTCAGGT
>DAMDNI010000071.1:0-4628 GCA_032083825.1 Bergeyella sp.
TTGCTCTGAATGATGAGGTAATTTTCAGAAACGCTTCAAATTTTACGATTATTTACGAAGGTTTTATTACGTATGGCGGAATGTCGGGAAGAGATATGGCTGCATTGGCAGTTGGCCTTAATGAAGCGACAGAATTCGGTTACCTTGAAAGCAGGATTTCTCAGGTTGAATATTTGGGAAATAAGTTAATCGAGTTCGGAATTCCGATTCAGAAGCCAATTGGTGGCCACGCAATTTTCATTGATGCTTTGAAGTTTTTACCAAATGTTTCAAGAGAAGAATTTCCTGCACAGACTTTGGGAATCGAATTATACAAAGAAGCCGGAATCCGTGCGGTTGAAATCGGAACTTTGCTGGCAGATCGAGATCCCGTAACCCGTGAAAACCGTTATCCGAAACTTGAATTTCTGAGACTTGCAATACCTAGAAGAACGTATACGAATAATCATATGGATTATATTGCGGTTGCTCTGAAAAATGTTTTTGACAAAAGAGAAGAAATTAAAAAAGGCTACCACATAACCTGGGAACCTGAAATTTTAAGACACTTTACAGTAAAACTGGAAGAAGCATAAAAAAATGAAAGCCTGAATGATTTTCAGGCTTTTCCATTTTTACTTTTTAGAGATTTTATAGAGTTTTCCGCTGTCTGAGACTGCGTAAAGATTTCCGTCGTTTCCATTTAGAACATCTCGGATTCGGTCGTTTTTATCGGTTAAGAGCCATTCTTCGCCTACAACTTTATTATTTTCAATAACAAGTCTTACGATTTTTTGCCCGCTTAAACATGCGATCATCATATTGTTTTTCCATTCATCAATATTTCCGGTGTAAAATGTGATTCCGCTCATCGAAATTACAGGATCCCAATAATAAACCGGCTGTTCCAGGCCTTCTTTCTGTCCGATTCCGTCACCAATAGTCGCTCCGGAATATTCTTCACCATAAGTAATAATTGGCCATCCGTAATTTTTTCCGGATTTTATTAAATTGATTTCATCTCCGCCTTGTGGCCCCATTTCGGCTTCCCAAAGATCCCCGGTTACAGGATGAATGGCAATTCCCTGGGGATTTCTGATTCCTGTGGCAAATATTTCAGGTTTCCATCCGTTCATTGCGGGTTTTTGTAGAGCTGGTTTTCCCTCTTTTGTGATTTTTAAAATTTTTCCTAAATAGGCATTCTGATCTTGTGCCAAAGGCCGGGTTTCTTTATCAGAACGTTCGCCGGTACTTACGAATAAATTTCCGTCTTTATCAAAAACGATTCGGCTTCCATAATGTTTGTCTCCGTCATAGGTGGGAGTTGCACGGAAAATGACTTTGGGATTTTCAATGTTTTTTTCATCTGTAGAAAGTTTTCCTTTTGCAACAGCGGTATGATTTCCTCCGGAAAAAGGTTCAGAAAACGTCCAGAAAATCACTCTGTTATTTTGAAAATCAGGATCTAAGGCAACATCCAAAAGTCCGCCTTGCCCTTTGTCATCTACTTTCGGAAGTCCGGCAATTTTTGAAACGGTTTTACCATCTTTAGAAACAATCTGCAGAAATCCGGATTTTTCAGTAATCAAAAATCTTCCGTCCGGCAAGTTGATAATTCCCCAAGGTTTCCCCAGATTTGAGTTGATTACTTCCACATTATAGGGTGTAGAAGTTGTAATTCCTTTGATACGGGTTTGCCCTTCAAAAGCAGGAGCTATATTGGTATTTGGTTTTTTAGTTTCAGGGTTTGCGTTGCTTTCGCTTATATTCTGAGCCTGGGTTTTGTTTTCGTTGTTGCAGGAAAGCAAGAACAGTGTCAGTATGAAAGCCGATTTTAGAATCAAATTTTTCATAGGATTAATTTTACCAAATATAATAATCTTCAGGAGTTTATCTTTTATATGATTTGGAAGAGTGTTTTCAGAATTTTAAAAAAATATTTGCTGAATTCAATTTTATTTCTACATTTGTAGAATAAACTTTATTTTTGTAGAATGGAAAGTAAACTTACCGAAGCCGAAAAAGACCTGATGGAAATTCTCTGGAAAAGAGAGAAGGCTTTTATGAAAGATATTCTGGAAGATTTTTCTGAGCCAAAACCTGCAGCGACAACTGTGGCTACGCTTCTGAAAAGAATGCAGAATAAAGACTTGATAGACTATAAAACCTTCGGAAATTCAAGAGAATATTTTCCGAAAGTCCGGAAAGAAGAATATTTCAGCGGAGAAATGACTTCTATGATTGATCGTTTTTTCAATAGTTCTGTAACGCAGTTTGCGTCGTTTTTTACCTCGAATTCAAAGCTTTCGCAAAGGCAGCTGAAAGAGCTTCGTGATATTATTAACCAGAAAATTGATGAATAATGGAAGTTGTCATTTTAAAAATTATTGCAGCTTCTGCATTTTTTATTGCAGTTTATTTTTTGTTTCTGCAAAAAGAAAAAATGTTTGCTTTTAACCGTTTTTACCTGCTTTTTTCTTTGGTTTTTTCTTATGCGGTCCCGTTTGTTGTCCTGCATATAAAAATTTCGAAATCGCAGAACATGCAGATTATTTTTGAAGAAGCTAATCAGAAAGTCCTGAGCAACCAGGTTTCGAGTAGCTTTGACTGGTTGAAATTATGCATGGTGATTTATACTTTTATAAGTTTATTTTTATTAATAAAAGCAGTGATTTCAATCCTGAAAATCAAAACTCTGAAGGGTGAAAAAATTCTGTATCAAAATGTGAAAATCCTATTGACAGACAAGCAGTTTCCGCCTTTTAGCTTTTGGGATACTATTTATTTAAATAAAAATCATTTCGGAGAAAATAAGATTCAGGAAGCTGTTTTTATACACGAAAAAGCGCATCTGACACAAAATCACAGCATTGATTTGCTTTTTCTTGAAATTTTTAAAATTTTCAGCTGGTGGAATCCTGCATTGTTTTTTTATAAAAAAGCCATAATCAATAATCATGAATTCCTTGCCGATCAAGAAGTTCTGAAAAACGGCTACAAAGCAAGAGAATATCAGAAAGTTATCCTGGAAGAAATTTTTGGCAGGCGATTCCAGCTTACCCATTCATTTAATTTTAACAATACCAAAAAACGATTTATTATGATGACATTTAAAAATTCCAGATTTTCAGGAATTAAAAAAGCTGGAAGCTTTGCTCTTCTTATTCCTGCTTTCTTTCTTCTTGTTCAGAAAAGTTATGCTTCTGAAACAACAAAAGACCAAGTGTCTTCGAAAGAGAATAATCCCGCTTCTGAAAATTTTTTAATAACAGGCAAAAGCTCCGTTATTTCTGATACGATAAAGAAAAATGCTGAAGAAATTCAGAAAATTGAACCAAAGGAAGAGGTCTCTAAAGTTCCTAAAAATGACGCAGACATTCCGCCTCCGCCACCTCCGCCAGTTCCATTGGATAAAAATTTTATTCAGGCAGAATTTCCGGAAGGCATTAATGAATTTCGGAATTTAATTTCAAAAAATTTTGACGCAAGTATTTTTTCCGGGAACGAAAAGCAGATGAAATCTTCAGCATATCTTTCCATCAACGAAAAAGGAGAAGTAATGAAAATTACCATTGAAGGCGACAATGAAATTTTTAATAAAGAAAGTGGAAGGGTTTTCAGCCAAGTAACCCAAAATGTGAAATTCATTCCGGCCACTTTGGAAGGAAATCCTGTAGGAACGGTTGTTAAAGTGCCTTTAACGATGAGTTTTCAGAAATAAATGAAGATACTATTTTTTTTAATTTCGGGATGGTTCATGATTTCCTGTTCCGCTGGTTTTAAGAATGGAGGGTATTATTTTTCTGATAATTTGAAAAGCTATTACGGGAATGATAAAAAGAAAATTTATTTCAGGTTTTCAGAGAAATATTCTTACAGCAAACAAAATTTTAATGTAAATGAAATTAAAGATTCGGATAGAGAATTACTGAAAGATTTTGATGTGATACCTTCCCGAAAAATGCTTTTTTCTTACCATTCGCAAAGCAGAGAAATGATGGCGTTTTTACTGCGTTCAATTCCAGGACAAAATAAATATGAAACAGCCAATCCGAAAACTGGCAAAGAATTCTTTTATCAGATTAAAGAGACTGATAAAGTGCTTTTGATTGATAATATTTTTCCGTTTCAAGGCGAATTTATCAGGGTTATAGAGAAAACAGCGAAGATGAATTCTACATCAAATAAAAAAAATGCGATATTGCAGGAGACTTTTATTTTCCCGGAAATCACGCGAAACAAACCTTTCTGAAAATCAACAATATAATTTTTTAAGAGTTCGGTTTCGGACTCTTTTTTGTTTTGTATTTTTGCATGATGAAATTCAATCTTCAATCCGAATACCAGCCAACAGGAGATCAGCCGACCGCTATTAAGAAGCTGACAGCCGGTCTTGAACACGGTGAAAAATACCAGACCTTGCTTGGTGTTACCGGTTCCGGGAAAACATTTACGATTGCTAATGTGGTGAATAATGTGCAAAAGCCGACTTTGGTTTTGGCGCACAATAAAACTTTGGCAGCCCAGCTTTTCATGGAATTTAAAGAATTCTTCCCCGAAAATGCTGTGGAATATTTCGTTTCCTATTACGATTATTATCAGCCTGAAGCGTATATTGCATCCACAGGAACTTACATTGAGAAAGATTT
>DAMDNI010000071.1:4638-12248 GCA_032083825.1 Bergeyella sp.
GTTGAAAAATTGAGACTTTCTGCAACTGCAAGCTTGCTTTCGGGAAGGAGGGATGTTCTGATTGTGGCTTCTGTTTCGTGCATCTACGGAATCGGAAACCCAAACGAATTTCATAAATCCCTGATTACACTTACACTTGGGGAAAAATTAACGAGAACCGCTTTGCTGCATTCTTTGGTAAATGCTTTGTATGCCAGGACTTTAAACGAATTTCAGCGTGGGACTTTTCGTGTAAAAGGTGATGTGATTGATGTTTTTCCGGCTTATGCAGATAATGCTGTCCGAATTCAATTTTTTGGAGACGAGATTGAAAAAATACAGACCTTCGATCCTGTTTCCGGAAATGTAATGTCGAATTTTGACACCATTCAGATTTATCCTGCCAATCTTTTTGTGACATCTAAAGAAACTTTGAACGGGGCAATCCGTTCCATTCAGGATGATCTGGTAAAGCAGGTTGATTTTTTTCAATCGATAGAAAAACCTCTTGAAGCAAAACGTCTTCAGGAAAGGACTGAACTTGATTTGGAAATGATCAAAGAACTCGGTTATTGTTCAGGAATTGAAAATTACTCAAGATATTTGGACGGGAGATTGCCTGGCTCAAGACCTTTCTGCTTGCTGGATTATTTTCCGAAAGATTATTTAATGGTAATTGATGAATCTCACGTTACGGTTCCACAAGTTCATGCAATGTATGGCGGAGACCGGAGCAGAAAAGAATCTTTGGTGGAATATGGCTTCCGTCTTCCTGCTGCGATGGACAATCGTCCGTTGAAATTTGAAGAATTTGAAGGAATGCAGAATCAGGTAATCTATGTTTCTGCTACGCCGGCCGATTATGAGCTGGAAAAAACAGAAGGAGAATATATTGAACAGATTATTCGTCCTACCGGACTTTTGGATCCTGTTATTGAAATCCGTCCAACATTAAATCAGATTGATGATTTAATTGAAGAAATACATAAAAGAGAAGAAGCGGATGAAAGAGTTTTGGTCACAACACTCACCAAAAAAATGGCAGAAGAGCTTACTAAATATTTTACAAGATTCGGAATCCGCTGCCGTTATATTCATTCTGATGTAGAAACTCTGGAAAGAATTCAGATTATGCAGGATTTAAGGACCGGCCTTTTTGATGTTCTAATCGGAGTAAACCTTTTAAGAGAAGGGCTGGATTTGCCGGAAGTTTCACTTGTTGCTATTCTGGATGCGGATAAAGAAGGAATGCTAAGATCGAGAAGATCAATGATACAAACTGTTGGCCGTGCTGCAAGGAATATCAACGGAAAAGCCATTATGTATGCTGATAAGATCACAAAAAGTATGCAGGCAACCATTGATGAAACCAATTACAGACGTACAAAGCAGGAAGAATATAATAAAGAACACGGCATTGTACCAAAACAGCTGAACAAGAAAATTTCAGCATCATTGATTGGCAGAACCAAAGATTTTCCGGACGAAAAATATACCCAGAAAGAAATCATGCAGAAAGTGGCGGAAGAAAAAGCGTCCTATTCCTCTGAAGATCTGGAAAAAACAATATCCAGGAAACAGAAAGAAATGGAGGCGGCTGCAAAAAACCTGGATTTTATTAAAGCGGCAAAATTAAGAGATGAGATTGCAGCTTTGAGAGCATAAAATTTCATAAATTGTTGATATACTATTGTTATTTAAAAAATAATCCTTACTTTTGCACCTCGAATTAATTAGAATTATTAACTAAAAATTTATAAACAATGTTTGCAATTGTAGAGATAGCAGGGCTTCAATACAAAGTTGAGCAAGACCAAAAGTTGTTTGTGAACCGTTTGAAAGGAGAAAAAGGAGACAAAGTTTCTTTTGACAAAGTTCTTCTTACCGTAAACGGTACCATCACTGTTGGCGCCCCGGCTGTAAGCGGTATCACTGTAGATGCTGAAATCCTAGATCACGTAAAAGCTGATAAAGTAATCGTTTTCAAAAAGAAAAGAAGAAAAGGATATAAAGTAAAGAATGGTCACAGACAATCTTTAACTCAGATCCAGATTACGGGAATTTCAGGATTCGACGGAACTAAAAAAACTGCAAAAAAAGAAGCTGCTCCTAGAGCTGAAAAAGCAGAAGCTAAAACTTCTAACGCAGATAGAGATACCGTAAACTTCAGCGAAGATCACGAATTGAACTATCACCTGAAGAAAAACAATCTTTCCCAGTCTAAAGAAAACAGAGAAACTCTTGTAGCTTTAGGAAAAGCTCTGAAAGAAGAATTAGCTAAAAACATTCTTACTCACGAAGAAGTGGATGCGCTTATCGAGAAGAATGCAGATCAATTTAAAGCACTTAACAAATAATAAAAACCGTAAAATAAAATGGCACACAAGAAAGGAGTCGGTAGTTCCAAAAACGGTAGAGAATCTCACTCTAAAAGATTAGGTGTGAAGATTTTCGGAGGACAAGAAGCGATTGCTGGTAACATCATCGTAAGACAAAGAGGTACAAAACATCACCCAGGTGAAAACGTGGGAATTGGTAAAGACCACACTTTGTTCGCACTTGTTGACGGAAAAGTAGTTTTCAGAAAGAAAGCAAATGACAGATCTTTTGTATCTGTAGAACCCAACGCATAATTATAAGCGTTTATAAAATTTAAACCTCACTTTTTTGGTGAGGTTTTTTTAATTCGCTAACTTTACGATATTAAATTTTTATATTATGATTAGAAAATTACTTTTTACTTCTGCATTCTTTACAGCTTTTATATTTTCTAAAGCACAAGTACAAGTTTGGCAAGACAATTTTAATGACTTAGATATTTCTGACTGGACTCTATATGATCAAGATGGAGATGGAAATGATTGGGATGTAGCACAATTGACAAGTGGTGGCGCACCAAGCGGAACTCCTATTTTAACATCTGTTTCTTGGAATGGGGCTCCATTGACTCCAGATAATTGGGTTGTTTCTCCTGCTGTAGATTTAACAAATGCTTCAGGAGCAATTACACTAAAATGGTCTGTTTTTGCATCAGACCCTGAGTATAATTTGGAAAATTATGGTGTTTATGTTGCTACTGAAAATTCAGTTGAAGCTCTAACTACTGCTGGTGAGTTATTTACAGAATTTGATTTGCCAAGTACACTTACAGAAAGAACCCTTGATTTGTCTGCTTTTGCTGGACAGACTATTTATATTGCTTTCAGACATTATGATGTGTCAGACCAATTCAGAATAGGGATTGATAATGTATCAGTAGAAGCAGCAACCTTAGCAGTTTCAGAAGCTTCTAAAACAAAAGTTTCTGTATATCCTAACCCTACTTCTGATGTATTAAATATTAAATCATTAGAAAATGTTAAATCTGTAGAAATTTTTGATCTTACAGGTAAAAAAGCAAATATTGTTATTCTAAACAATGGAGTTGTAGACGTAAGAAATCTTGCAAAAGGAGCCTATATTCTCAAAGTAAATTCTGATAATGGAAGTACTTCTCATAAATTTATCAAAAAATAAATTTTCATAAATTCAAAAAGAAAACCTCAGCATTGCTGAGGTTTTCTTTTTTTAGTAAAATGATATCTAACATGTCATATGTTGTGTTTTAGTCTTAAATTTGGAGGCATGAATTCAGAAAATCTGAGACTCGACAAATTAACAGGGCTGCTGGCAGAAATAGGAGCAGTAATGATTTCCAACGGGGCGAATTCAACACGTACATCCCGGAATCTTAATCGTATTGCTGAATCTTTCAATCTGGGACTGGAAAGTTTTTTTTCCTATTCAGGAATCATCATTACGGTAGAAAATCTGAAAACACATGAAAAGCGGACAGTAGTCAAAAAAATTCCGCATCACGGCGTCAATTTTTCAATTATTTCAGAAATCAGCATTCTGAGCTGGGATGCTCACCAGCAGAAAATGAACGTTGATCAACTTGAAAAAGAATTTTTGCGGATCCGCAAAGAAAAAAGCTATCCGGAATGGCTGAAGATTGTTGGAATCGGCTTTGCTACCGCTGCACTTTGTGAAGTGTTCGAAGGCACTATTGCTGAGTTTTTTGTTGCTTTTCTGGCAGGCGTTTTAGGAATAATGTCGAGAAAAGTTTTTTTGGATAAAAAGTTCAATACTTTTGTGAGCTTTCTGATTGCGTCTTTTGTTTCTGCATCGGTTGTTAATATCTTCAGATATTTCGGAATGCAGGATTTTCAGGCAGCATTATCTGCATGCGTTCTATGGATGATTCCCGGCGTTCCGCTTATTAATGGTTTTCTTGATGTCCTGGAAGGTCATATTGTCTCCGGAAGCGCCAAGCTGATTCTTGGAGGAATTTTAATATTCGTGATTGCTTTAGGCTTTTATATATCATTATTTATGTTCGGATATGGATATCACATTTGAAATCGTTATAAAGATTTTTTGGGCAGTAGTAGTCGTGCTAGGTTTTGCACTTCTTTTTAATACACCTAAAAGAGCACTTTGGGTTGCTGCACTTTTAGGAGCATTAGGTTTCGGGCTTAAAACCTTGCTGATTCACACCGTAATAGAAGGACAGTTGGTTCTTGCATCATTAGCCGGAGCTTCTTTAGTAGGAATTCTTGGCGTTTATTTTGCGCACAGAGTTCATACACCGCCTATTATTTTCACGATTCCTGCGGTTATCAATATGATTCCCGGGAAGCTAGGCTATGAGTTTGTAATTGGGATTCTAAAACTGGTTACTGCCGGAAAAAATCAGGATGTAGATTTTCAATTTTTTCTTCAGGTGATGAATGCAGGTCTGAGCGCAGGCTTTATATTACTTGCACTGACTTCAGGCATCATTTTCCCCATTTTGTTTTTAAATACAAAATCAGTCAAGAATAAAGACCTTAATAAAATAATGAAGAATGAGCTGATCCGGAAACCGCAAATTGCCCGCTACAAAAGGGCCAAAAGAAGATTATAATTCTTTCATAATATCTGCGATGATTTCGTAAGATTTCATTTTAGAATCAAAGTCATATACATTTCCTGCAATGATGATTTCATCCGGGCGATAATATTTTACAAAATCATTTAAATTTTCTGTCAGACTTGCTTTGTCTCCTACAAAAGTTTTTGAACTCATCCTGTTCAGATGCTGCAAAACTTCATCAGGAAGAATGTCTAATCTTGTATCTTCCGGCGGCAGCAAAGGCTGACGGCGATCCGTAAGAATATTTACAAAAGCCTGAAAATGAGAAGTTGCAATATAATGCGCTTCATCAATGCTGTCTGCAGCAATAATATTTACGCAGACCATGACATATGGTTCTGCTAAGAATTCTGACGGCTGAAAATTACTCCTGTAAATTTCAAGGGCAACTTCCAAATGAGTAGGAGCGAAATGCGCCGCAAATGCATAAGGAAGCCCTAATTTTGCTGCCAAATATGCGGAATCTGTAGAGCTTCCTAAAATATAAATTGGCACTTCTGCATCTTCTCCGGGAATTGCACGTACATTAGAAGAAGCATTTTCTTCACTCATATATTTCATCAATTCTTTGATGTGCGCTTCAAAATCATAGTGGGGATTTGCATCTCCACGGCGTAAAACAGTTGCGGTAAGAGAATCTGTGCCTGGTGCTCTTCCTAATCCGAGATCAATTCTTCCAGGAAATAAGCCTTCTAAAGTTCCGAATTGTTCGGCAACGGAAAGCGTTGTATGGTTCGGAAGCATAATTCCGCCAGAACCAATACGCAGTGTGTTTGTCTGTGAAGCAATATGCCCTATCAGGATTGAAGTAGCAGCACTTGCAACATTGGGAAAGTTATGGTGTTCTGAAAACCAATATCTTGTGTATCCGAGTTTTTCTGCATGTTGGGCAGATTTTACAGATTTCTGAAATGTAGTAGTGATGTTGTCACCTTTAACAATGGTAGCTAAATCAAGAATTGAATATTTTAATGACATTTTTTACTTTTTTTATATTCAGGAAAAGTCTCAAATATTAAACCAATATTTGATAGAGAGACAATTTTACCATATTATTTTAAAAGGAAAACTGGAATCCTGCTTTTACCCCGAACTTCGAAACTTCAGGACGGTCAAGGTAATTTCCTCTCCAGTTAAAATCTACACGAAAAATTCTTAGATTTCCAAAGCCGATATTTTCTATTCCACAGCCATATTCGTAATAAACCTGTTCGCTCGGCGCAGAATATTTCCAGCCTTCCACATTGATGTTTTTGGAGTTGTCGCTTAAACTTCCATAAGCAGCCCGGAAAAAGGCTACTTCACGCAGCTTAAGTTTTTTTATTAAAGGGATATAGGATAATATTTTACCGTTAAAATGATGCTCCAAATGAAACGTTGTGTATGTATCAGCTACAAATTCATAGTAATTAAGCTGGGAAAACGAATTGCCTCCTAAACCGAAAGATTGGTTTCCGGGAATAACATTTTTTAAAGTTAATGAAACGGTGCAAAAATTTTTACCAGCTTCAAAATTAACAATTGTTCTTCCCCAGCTTCCTAGAAGAAACGGCTTATAATACAAAAACTGCAGCTTGTCATAAGTGAAATCTGCGTTGAAAAGACCTTCCACACCTCTTGTATATTTTAAAATAATTGTGGATGCAAGAGAAGAAAATTCAATACGGTCAACACCTGTTTGAGAGAATTTTGCGCCCGGCCTTGCAATTAAGCTAAGTGTGAAATGAGAATCGTTGACCGTTTTTCTTAACACTCCGTTTCTGTAATAATTCAGATTAAAAATGTCAGAATCTGCGGATTTTATGCTTTGAAGCGAAGCGTCAAGGCGAACCTGGAAGTTATTCCACGGATCAATGGAAGCAAAGATATTATTTTGTGTAACAGAGCTTAAGGAAGCATTTTCACCTCTTGATAAAACAGAAGAAGAGGCAAATGTTCGTGACATAATTCCGTCGTCTGTAGTAAGCTGGACGCCTAATTGAAGAATGTCTCTCCGCGAACCATAGCCTAAAGTAAAACGATTCGTTTTGTTGAACATATATTTCCCCTCAATTCCGTATTTGAACTGATGATCTTTAAATCCGTAAGCTCCGTAACCTTGTATTCTCCAATCGTCATTTCTTGAAAAATAGGTTCTTGCACCAAGACGGATTCTGTTGCCTTCAATTTCATTAAATCCGTAAATAGAATAGATGTTTCCGATATCAATGGCATTTCCTACATTCCAATAGCCGGAACCAATGATTTCCGTAACTTTTACAATCCGGTTAAATTTTGGTGTATTTTCAAGTTTGTCAAGCATTTCATAAATTCCCTGTTCGCTCGCTGAAAGAGAATCTGTACGTGCAGCCATCCAGTAATTATCGTCTTTATCCAGTAAAGATTGATCGGTATCTTCTTCTTTTCTTTCAAAAATATCATCGGCAAGAGGCTGATCAAACTCGTATTTAGAATAAGTGACGCTTCGTTTTGCTAAAACCCCTTTTGCTTTTTTGCTTTTGCTGAAAATAGAAAGATTGAGCTCGGTTTCAATTTTCGCAGGCAAGAATGTTTCTTCATCAGGATTGTCATATTCCAACTCGGTAGAAATGCTGTTGACATAATTCACGCTCATTTTTTTGGTGGACTTCAGCGTTGCTTCCAAAACGGCATAATTGTCTGTCGTAATGTATAA
>DAMDNI010000072.1:0-5530 GCA_032083825.1 Bergeyella sp.
TGAAACATCAAAACCCTGTTTGAATGAATGATTTCCGAATGAAAAATTGAAAGAGTTCACCTCTGCACCCGTATTTTGCAATGTATGATGCGGAACATACTGATCTCCAAGTTTTTTGTAGCCTCCGCCTGCTCTTACAAACCATTGATTCTTCCATATTTTTGCTGCATCTGTTGCAATTTCACCACCTCTTCCATTTGAAATTCCTGAAAACTTAAGATTCCCGTACAAAGTATCTTTTTTGGCAATAACTGCAGGCTCTAGAACGACAATTCCACCAGCACTTTCATTGCCATATTTCAGAGCGGAAGCTCCTTTAATAACATCAATATGTTGCAAATTATTGACATCTACATTTGGAGCATGCTCTACTCCCCATTCCTGTTCAGCCATTTTCACTCCATTATTGATAATGGATATTCTGCTTCCATATAATCCGTGAATAATTGGCTTTACAATATTATTGCCGGTTTTAAGACCGCTGACTCCTGAAATATTCTTAAGAAGATTCCCAAGATTATCGGAAGAGTTCCTTTCTATATCCGATTTCTCTAAGGTTTTCACAACCATCGAACCATTATTTTTATGAATTCCGTGGATAATTACGGTTTCTATATCTTCAGCATGATGCTCGAGCGCAATGGTTATTTCTATATTTTTATTTACATTTAGCTCTTCCGAAAATGCTTCACAGTTAGGATGCGTTACTTCTAAAGTATAATTTCCGTTATGAATGTTCTCCACTACAAATTTTCCTTTTTTGTCTGAAAAAGCCAAATAGTTCCCTATCTGAATTTTCGCATTCTGAAGCAAAGTTTTGTCGTGAAAATCATAAACAGTTCCGGAAACCGTAAAAGTTTCCTGTGCGCTGACAAGTGTAATTCCCAAAAGGAAAAACATCAGCTTAAGTATTGGTTTCATTAAAATCTGAGGGTTACAAACAGAAATACATGAATCATCCTTCTTTTCAAAAAGAATAAAATTTCTGTCAGAAAATTAAACGTTATTTAATAAAGAATATTAAACGAAACGTTCCGGAGGACCCCGAAGAAATAAAGCTTGTGGCTGTGAAACGATAAGTCTGGATTCGTAGCTGAAATTTTCGTCTTTACAATCTCCGGAAACAGAAAATTCAAAATCAAATTCCTGAGGAATTAATGAATTTCCCGTATAAAGAAAGTGACACGAAAGACAGTTGGAAGAATCCGACTTCAGATCTGATTTGGAATAGCTTTTCTCAAACTTCCCAGAATCAGAATTTTTGAACATAGGAATATTTCCGTGGTTGTGAAAATCCTGAGAGAATAAAACCACGAAAAGATATAACGCAGATACAAACGTTGAAAATAACTTTTTTATGTAACTTTTGCGCAACATTGCGACAAAGGTAAAAATTTTTATTAATACCAAATCCTTCAGCCTGCATTAAATCATAAATTAATTATCCGAATATTTTGTAAATTTGCGTAGTAATTAAAAATGTATGAAAGATAACGCGGTAAAAAAAATCGCAGTCTTCACATCAGGAGGAGATGCTCCGGGAATGAACGCAGCGCTTAGAGCTGTGGTAAGAACTGCCAACCACTACAATATCGAATGTTACGGAGTAAGAGAAGGCTACAACGGCCTCATAAACGACGATTTTACGAAAATGGGACCTCGCTCTGTAAGAAATATCATTAACGAAGGAGGAACTATCCTTAAGTCTGCACGTTCAACAGAATTCCGCACCAAAGAAGGCCGACAAAAAGCGTATGAAAACTGTAAAAAATACGGAATTGATGCTTTGGTATGCATTGGTGGAGACGGAACCTTTACAGGTGCAAAAGTTTTCAGTGACGAATACGATTTTAAAGTAATCGGTATTCCGGGAACCATTGATAATGATATTTTCGGAACAGATAATACAATCGGATATGATACCGCATTGAACACTGCAATGGAAGCGATTGATAAAATACGTGATACTTCAACCTCTCATAACCGTGTATTTTTTGTGGAAGTAATGGGAAGGGATGCTGGTTTTATCGCTCTTAACAGCGGATTGGCAACAGGTGCTCTTGACATTCTGATTCCTGAAAGAAGAGATAGTATGGATGATCTTTTCGCTACTTTCAGAAAGGCTGAAAAGGCAGGAAAATCTTCCAGTATTGTAGTTGTCGCCGAAGGTGAAGAACTGGGCGGAATCTATGATCTTGCAAAAGCAACTAAAGAAAATTTCCCTGATTTTGATATTCGTGTCACAATCTTAGGGCACATCCAAAGAGGTGGTTCACCAAGCTGTGCAGACCGTGTACTTGCCAGCAGGCTTGGTTATGGAGCAATCATTGGTCTTTTGGATGGTGAAAACAAAGTAATGGCAGGAATGCGTTCTAACAAAGTCGTTTTCACACCTATTGACGAGGCGATTAAAAAGCATAATGAGATTGACAAAGATTTATTGGCAATTTCAGAAATTTTAGCAATTTAAAAAATTAATATAAACTTAATAAACAACAATATTATGTCAACAATTAAAGTAGGTATTAACGGATTTGGTAGAATCGGACGTCTTGTTTTCAGAGCAATGACTGAAAGAGACAACATCGAAGTAGTAGGAATCAATGACCTTATCGATGCTGAATATATGGCTTACATGCTAAAATACGATTCTGTTCACGGGAAATTTAAAGGAGAGGTTTCTGTAGAAGGCAACCACCTTGTTGTAAACGGAAAAACAATCCGTGTAACCGCTGAAAGAGATCCTAATAACCTAAAATGGAACGAAGTAGGTGCTGAATATATCGTAGAATCTACAGGTTTGTTCTTATCAAAAGAAACTGCACAGGCTCACATCAATGCAGGTGCTAAAAAAGTAATTCTTTCTGCCCCTTCAAAAGATGACACTCCAATGTTCGTAATGGGAGTAAACCATAAAGAACTGACTGACGATATCAAAATTTTCTCTAACGCTTCTTGTACAACCAACTGTCTTGCTCCTTTAGCAAAAGTAGTTCACGATAATTTCGGAATTTTAGAAGGTTTAATGACAACTGTTCATGCTACAACAGCTACACAAAAAACAGTTGACGGCCCATCTTTAAAAGACTGGAGAGGTGGTAGAGCTGCTCTTACCAACATTATCCCATCTTCTACAGGTGCAGCAAAAGCGGTAGGAAAAGTAATCCCTTCACTAAACGGAAAATTGACAGGTATGTCTTTCAGAGTACCAACTGCTGACGTTTCTGTAGTAGACCTTACTGTAAGATTAGAAAAACCAACTTCTTACGATGAGATTGCTGCTGCTATCAAAGCTGCTTCTGAAGGTGAATTGAAAGGTATTCTCGGATATACTGAAGATTTAGTAGTTTCTCAGGATTTTGTTTCTGATGCAAGAACTTCTATCTTCGATAAAGATGCAGGGATTATGCTTTCTCCGACTTTCGTGAAATTAGTTTCATGGTATGATAACGAATGGGGATATTCTAACAAATTAACTGACTTGTTAGTACATTCCGCTTCTTTATAATATCGTAAGATTTATATAAATAAACATAGCCTTTCGAAATTCGGAAGGCTATATTTTATATAAATAAATTTCCATTAAAAAACCTCCCCGAAAGTCAGGAAGGTTTTTATCAAACAAAAAACTACGGACATTTAAAAATGCGCCAAACAATTATAACTTAATTATATTTTAATGAAACTGTTCAGTTTCGGTAGAACCAGCTAACGCAGTGGTAGAAACATTTCCTGCAGTCACAACATTCTGAATGGTATCAAAATATCCGGTTCCTACAAAACTCTGATGTTTTACCGCACGGAATCCTTTGCTCTGAAGCGCAAATTCTCTTTCCTGAAGCTCAGAATAACCTGCCATTCCTCTTTCTTTATAAGCAGAAGCCAGCTCAAACATCGCCGTATTCAAAGCATGGAAACCAGCCAATGTAATAAACTGGAATTTGTAACCCATTTTCGCAAGCTCTTCTCTGAATGTTTCCATTTCCTCAACAGAAAGTTTTGCTGCCCAGTTAAAAGATGGTGAGCAATTATAAGCCAGCATTTTCCCAGGAAACTTAGCATGAATACCTTCTGCAAATCTTCTCGCCTGTTCCAAATCAGGATTTGAAGTTTCCATCCAGATCAAATCGGCATAAGGAGCATAAGAAAGACCGCGGTCAATACCTTGCTCTACTCCATTTCTCACACGGTAAAAACCTTCGGAAGTTCTTTCTCCCTCAATGATGAATTTATGGTCTCTTTCATCAATGTCTGAAGTCAGCAAATCGGCAGCATCGGCATCTGTTCTCGCTACCAAAACGGTAGGAACTCCGCAAACATCAGCAGCAAGACGAGCCGCAATCAGCTTGTTGATCGCTTCCTGCGTAGGAACTAAAACTTTTCCGCCAAGATGCCCGCATTTTTTTGCAGAAGAAAGCTGATCTTCAAAATGAACTCCTGCAGCTCCGGATTCGATCATCTGCTTCATTAGTTCAAAAGCATTTAAATTCCCTCCGAAACCTGCTTCAGCATCAGCAACAATCGGAACGAGATATTTTTTCCGGTGAACTTCATCTACATTGCTTACCGACTGAATCTGATCGGCTCTCAACAATGCATTGTTAATTTTTTTCACTACTGACGGAACGGAATTCGCAGGATACAAACTCTGATCCGGATACATTTCTCCTGAGAGATTCGCATCCGCAGCAACTTGCCATCCTGAAAGATAAATCGCTTCCAAACCGGCATCCACTTCCTGAACCGCCTGATTTCCTGTTAGAGCTCCTAAACCAGCAACAAAATCTTGTGTTGTCAGTTTTTTCCACAGGGTTTTTGACATTTCTTCCGCGATTGTGTAATCGATTTTGTAGCTTCCGCGAAGTTTCAAAACTTCTTCAGCAGAATAAGGCCTGGTAATGCCTTTCCATCTTGGGTTTTCCAGCCAGTCTTTTTCAAGCTGTTGGATTTTTTCATTTGAATTCATAATATGTTGTGATTTGGTGTGTGTTTGGTTATTGAGATGAAATATTAGAATTTATATTTTCATTATTTTATAATTAAATAAAAGGATATGCTTTAAGAGTTAAAAATTCCGCAAAATTCTCACAAAAGATAAGTTCATTGAAAAGTTCTTTTGCAAGGTTGAATCTTCCTTCTTTAAATCTTTTTTCACCTACATATTTTTCAATCTTTTCAAGTTCTTCAAATTCCCATTTCAGCACTCTTTCACGGGTTAAGGCTCTTCCATCCTCCAGCAAGACCTCATGCTTCAACCATTGCCATACCTGCGTTCTTGAAATTTCTGCAGTTGCCGCATCCTCCATCAAATTATAAATTGCAGCGGCACCAATCCCCATCAGCCAGGATTCGATATAGAGAATTCCGACATTTATATTTTTGCGGACACCGTTTTCTGTAATCGTACCTTTCGGAATCTCGAAAAGATTTTCTTCTGTAATATTGATATCCAGTTTTTTATCAATCTGGTTAGCATTAGGCATCCATTGATCGAAAATTTCTTTAGCAACTGAGACTAATCCCGGATGCG
>DAMDNI010000072.1:5540-12038 GCA_032083825.1 Bergeyella sp.
GATGCGCAACCCAAGTACCGTCATGCCCGTTCTTTACTTCACGCTCTTTATCAGCACGGACTTTCGCATACGCTTTCTCATTTTCTTCCGAATTATCTTTTACAGGAATCTGTGCTGCCATTCCGCCCATTGCAAAAACACCGCGTTTATGACAAACCTGGATAACTCTTTTGGAATATGCTTCCATAAAAGGCGAAGTCATCGTTACCTGATCTCTTTCCGGAACAATAAATCCCGGGATATTCCTGAATTTTTTGATATAGGAAAAAATATAATCCCAGCGTCCGCAATTCAGACCTTTGCTGTGTTCCTTAAGCTCGTAAAGAATTTCATCAAGCTGAAAAGAAGCCGTAATGGTTTCGATGAGAACAGTCGCCTTGATTGTTCCCTGTGGAATCTGAAGATAATATTGTGCAAAAACAAAAACAGAATTCCACCATCTTGCTTCTTTGTAATGTTCAAGTTTCGGAAGGTAAAAATAAGGACGAGTCCCATTTTCCAATAACTTTTTCGCATTTCTGAAAAAGTAGATTCCGAAATCAATCAGCGAACCTGATGCCTCTTCATCATTGATCTGAATATTTTTCTCATTGAGGTGCAAACCTCTGGGACGAACGAAAAGAACAGCTGTTTTTTCGTTCAATTTATATTTTTTCCCATTATCATTTTCAAACGAAATAGTCTTGTCTACGGCATCTGAAAGATTCAGCTGCCCTTCCATATTATTTTGCCAGGTCGGAGAATTGCTGTCTTCAAAATCTGCCATAAAGCAATTCGCGCCGGAATTCAATGCATTGATAACCATTTTCCGGTCAACCGGACCTGTAATTTCCACTCTCCTGTCCAAAATATCTCCCGGAATCGGAGCGCAAATCCAATTGCTGTTTCGAATACTCTCAGTTTCCTCAGGAAACTTTGGAAAAATACCTTTATCAAAATCCGTCTGCATAATTTTCCGGTCTTCCAAAAGCTCTAATCTCCGATGATTAAAATTCTCATGCAGTGCTGTCAAAAAATCTATCAGACCATCGGTAAACACTTCCTGATAAGGATTTTTTGCCAGTATTTTAAATTTTGTAAGTGTCTCCATTTCAATATTTATTAAGATTTGATATTGCAAACATAAATAAAAATTTTCACAAATAGCGAACGTTCGCTAAATTTATTTTAAATTTATTATGCGAAAAATCGCTTTAATTTGATTACATTTGCATTCATCGGGGTTTACAGGCCATCGTTAAAAAAAATTTTTATTAAAATGATTGCGGACAGCGAGTATATCAAAACCATTTTCGGATTGAAACTGAAACAGCAGCGCCAAAAAAAAGGCTGGTCGTTACAGGATCTTTCTAACAAAACAGGTCTGTCAAAATCATATCTGAACGAAATCGAAAATGGAAAAAAATACCCGAAACACGATAAAATCCTTCAGCTTTCCGAGATTCTCGACTGTAAATTCGATGATCTTGTTTCTACAAAACTTGACAAAACTTTAGCGCCGGTTTCGGAAATTCTGAAATCTGACTTTTTTAAGGAAATTCCGCTAGAACTTTTCGGAATCAACCGGAGTTCCCTGATTAACATCATCAGTGAAGCGCCCAAAAAAGTAACCGCTTTTATCAATACTCTTATTGAAATTTCTCAAAATTACAATCTGGGAAAGGAAAGGTTTTATTTTTCTGTCGTCCGGAGCTTCCAGGAAATGTATGATAATTATTTTCCTGAAATCGAAGAAAAAGCGAGTGAATTCATCCGTGATTATAAGCTTGATTCATTCAAAAATATGAATTCGAAAAAACTGGAGAATATTCTTCAGGAACAATTCGGATACGAAATCATTTCGGAGGATTTCACTCAATATCATGAACTGAATACTCTTCGATCTTTATTCGTTCCCGAAAAAAAGCTTCTGCTTTTGAATCAGCTTCTGGACGAAAATCAGAAAATTTTTATCCTTGCAAAAGAAATTGGATTCAACATTTTGGGAATTACACTTCGTCCTAACACTTATTCCTGGGTAGATTTTGAAAGTTTTGAAGAACTGCTGAATAATTTTTATGCTTCATATTTCGCCGGCTGCCTTCTGATTCCGAAAGATGAAATTGTGGAATGTTTTTCAGATTTTCTTTCCGAAAAAAAGTGGAATCCTGAAAAATTTGACGCCTTGATTAATCGCTTCACGAACTCTCCGGAAACCTTCTATTACCGCCTTACAAATGTTCTTTCTTCAGAGATCGGATTGAAAGACCTGTTTTATTTGTGCTTCACAAAAAAGAAAGAATCCGACAAGATCATCATGCTGAAAGAGCTGCACCTTAATCACCAGCAAGCGCCGCACGCAAAAGCAACCAACGAACATTACTGCAGAAGATGGGTTGCCGTGAAAAACCTCAACAAATTGACTGATAACGAAAAGCTGACCGATGCACAAATCTCTCATTACAAAGACAGCGGACTAAGTTATCTTGTGATCTCGACTTCACAGAAAAATCCTTTTTCGGATGGGACAAACCGAAGCTATTGTATTGGCATATTACTGAATTCCAATTCGTTAAAAAAAATACATTTTGCAAAAAGCGAAAGCATACAAACCGAAAACGTGGGAGTTACCTGCGAAACCTGCAGCATTGCTGATTGCGAAGTAAGACAAGCACCACCCATCAGAATTGAGAAAGAGATTTTCAATGAAAATATCAAAAAATCAATTCTTAAAATAAGGAAAGATCTGCTTTGATTTTTTATTTCAATTAATTTCTTTAATTTTATCTGAAACACAATACGATGATTCTGGATCTGCTATTCCCGAATCGCTGCCTGCATTGCAACATAATCATTCCAGGAAGCGATTTGGTATGTGAAGTTTGTATACGAGATATACATTTTTCACATTTCGATTATTTTGAGGAAAATATACTGAAGGAAAAATGCAGACTGCTCTTTCCTGTTGAAAATGCTTTCGCACTGATGCTTTTTGAAAAAGCAAGCCTGAGCAGGAAAACCATTCACCATTTAAAATACGGAAACCGTGAAAAAATCGGAAAAACAATTGCTGAATGGACGATTGAAAAACTTGATTTTAAGGACAATAAGCCTGATCTTCTTGTAACAATTCCGCTTCACAAAAACAAGCTTAAAAAAAGAGGATACAACCAATTACATCTTTTTGCAGAAGAACTGTCCCGGCATTTTGATATTGCGGTTGATCACGAAATCCTCATCCGTCATCAAAATTCAAAAGCACAGGCTATGAAAAACAGATTTCAGAGAGAAAATTCGGGAAAGAAATTTTCACTGAATAAGGAAGTTTCAGAAAAACATATTCTTCTTATTGATGATGTTTTCACAACAGGCGACACACTTTCTGATGCCATATGGGAAATTCTGAAAGGCAAAAACAACACAATCAGTATTCTCTTAATGGCAATGGATATATAATTATATAGAAATCAGGAGTTTATTTCTGCAACTTTTCACCATAAGACAAATCGCCTGCATCTCCTAAACCTGGAGTAATATATCCTTTTGAGGTTAGTTTTTCATCCAAAGCCCCAACCCAAATTTTTGCTTCGGGATATGCTTGCTGAAGAACTTCCACACCCTGCTTTGAAGCAATTGCAGCAACAATGTGAAGCTGTGAAGGTTTGCCGTGATTCAGCAGATCTTTTAAGGCTTCTATCAAACTTGCTCCTGTTGCCAACATAGGATCGGCAACAATCAGTGGTCTTCCGTCAACATTCGGGCAGGTCAGGTAATCTTGTTTTATGGAAAAATAATCGTTGGCATCGTGCTTTCTGTAAGCAGCAACAAATCCGCAATCTGCTTTATCAAAATAATTCAGAATTCCCTGAAATAAAGGAACTCCCGCTCTTAAAATTGTAGTAATAACAGGCTGCACAGCAATTTCCTTTACTTTAATTTTATCTAACGGAGTCTGGATCTCGGTTTCTTTCTGCTCTAATCCTTTGCTGATTTCAAAGGCGGCAATTTCTCCGATTCTTTCCATATTCCTGCGGAATTTCATTCGGTCATTCTGTACTTCTATATTTCTTAAATCATTAATCCAGGTATTTACTAAAGAAAAATTGTCTGATAAAACGGTTGCCATATCTGTTGAATATTTTGCAAATTTCGTAAAAAATCTTTTTTATAAAAAAGCCTTTCAAAAATAAATTCTGAAAGGCATATGTATTATTTCTGTCTGAAGTAAACTTCAATAGGAACTCCGGTAAAACCAAATTCTTTTCTCAGCTGATTCTCTGTAAAACGTTTGTAAGGTTCTTTCACATACTGTGGAAGATTACAGAAAAATACAAACTGCGGCGAAGGTGTCGGCAACTGAACGCAATATTTGATTTTAATGTATTTCCCTTTAATTGCCGGAGGCGGCATTGCTTCGAAAATAGGCAGCATGATTTCATTCAATTTAGACGTTTTAATCTTTTGCTTTCTGCTTTCATATACTTCCATTGCTACATCTACTGCCTTCAGGATACGTTGTTTCGTAAGGGCGGAAACGAAAAGAATCGGCACATCGGAAAACTGGCCGATCTTATTTTTGATTGCTGCTTCAAAATCACGCATCGTGTTAGTTTTCTTGTCTTCTACCAGATCCCATTTGTTGATGAGAATTACGATTCCTTTTCTGTTTCTTTGCGCAATTCCGAAAATGCTCATATCCTGAGCTTCCCATCCCAAAGTTGCGTCTACCATAATAATTACAACGTCAGAATTTTCAATAGCACGAACCGAACGCATGACGGAATAAAACTCAAGATCTTCAGAAACCCGGCTTTTTTTACGCATCCCGGCTGTGTCTACCAAAACAAACTCATGCCCGAATTTGTTGTACAAACTCTGGACAGAATCTCTGGTTGTTCCCGCAACATTGGTAACAATATTTCTTTCATTGTCTAAAAGAGCATTGGTCAAAGTAGATTTCCCAACATTCGGACGCCCGACTATTGTAATTCTCGGAAGCCCTTCAAAAGGATCTTTGTATTCGGTAGTCGGAAAATCTTTCACAACGTCATCCAGCAAATCTCCTGTCCCGGAACCTGTTGCTGAAGACAGCGTATAATATTTGTCAATTCCCAGCTGATAAAATTCTGTTGCAGGAAGCTCTTCTTTGGCAGAGTCTACCTTATTCACAACAATGTATACTTTTTTGTTTGCTTTTCTCAGCAGATGATAAATTTCGTAATCTGTATCCGTAAGCCCTTCTTCCACATTGAGCATGAAAATCACAGAAGTAGCCTCATCAATAGCCAATTCCACTTGTTTTGAAATCTCTTCCTGGAAAACATCATCATTATTCACATCATAGCCTCCCGTATCAATAACGGTAAATTCTACCCCGTTCCAGTCTGACTTCCCATAATGGCGGTCGCGTGTAACACCGGCTGTAGAATCTACAATGGCTTCTCTTCTTTCGAGCAAACGATTAAATAGTGTGGATTTTCCTACGTTGGGACGCCCAACAATGGCAACAATATTTGACATAAAAATTTGTTTAATAATCCTCAGACAAAGCTTAGGATAAGATTATTAATGGGTTACCCGGACTTTCCGAGCCCAAAAATTTTTGCAAAGGTAAGATTTTGAAAATAAAACAGTTTTGAAAAATAGTTGTATTTTCACTAAAATTTCAGTTTTCCTTAATTTAAGCAAACAAATCAGAAAAAATGGACACTTCTAAATATTATGTATTCTATGACGGCGACTGCGGATTCTGCAATCATTGGGTGCAATGGATTCTTAAAAATGACAAGAAAGACATTTTCCGTTTTGCGGCTTTGCAATCTGATTTTGCCCAAGTTTTTTTAAAAGAGAGAAATCTGCAGACCGATCAGTTTAACACACTTTATCTTTGGAAGCCTAATGAATTTTATTTTATTAAATCTCAGGCTATTACAAAAATCGCTAAACTTTTAGGCGGAAAATATTCAGTTCTCGCAAGTTTCAATATTTTCCCAAGATTTATTTCTGACAAAATCTATGACCAGATAGCTGAAAGAAGGCTTAAACTCGCCAATCAAAACTGTCTTTTGCCAACTCCCGAAGAACGAAAAAAATTTATCTCTTAGAACTTTTACAATTCCAATTTTCTATATTTGCAATCATGGAATATAATACACAAAGAACACATCTCAATATGCCGGAATATGGAAGGCTGATACAGCAGCTTGTGGAACGCTGCAAAGAGCTTCCTACAAAAGAAGAACGTAACGAAATGTCAGTAGCCATCGTAGATTTTATGGGACAAAGAAATCCCCAGCTTCGTGATGAAGAGAATTATAAACATAAACTTTGGGATCATCTTTTCATCCTGGCAGATTATAACCTTGATGTAGATTCCCCGTATCCTATTCCAACGCCTGAAGAATTATCGGAAAAACCAAAAAAAATGGAGTATCCGAAGCTTCAGGGAGATTTCAAATTTTACGGAAAAAGCATCCTTCAGCTTATTGAAAAAGCAATTGAGCTTGAAGACGGCGATGA
>DAMDNI010000073.1:0-9348 GCA_032083825.1 Bergeyella sp.
ATTAGTTTTGTAATAATTTTCCATCGCTTTACGCTGTTCCTTTGCGACATCATAAATCAGTTCGAGAAGTTCCACAATATTGGTAAGCGTTGTAAGCCTCGTGATTTTATGGGTATCCCTGCGATCAAAAAAATGATTGTTGTCGATCTCGTTTTTCCTCTTGAGCAGAAGATCTTCCACCTGATCTTCAGGAGCTATCTTATGTGTTCCTCTTAAATTTTCATCGGGATTTTCACGATTCAGAATTTTTTCGGTTCGGATAAGCTCGGAAGATATTTTGGTTTTCCAGCTTTCAAAATCGATTTCAGAATAGGTTTCTTCACTTTTTGCATATTGCGAAAGAGAAGCGGTGTAAGCGATCAGAAGATGCGAGGTGGTCACAAACTGATGTACGGTTTCCAGTTTTTTCTGCTGATGTTTCGGGTCAGAAATCATTCTCTGGAAATTGTCAGAAAGATTTCCCAAATTGATGATCGCCTGCTTTCTTTTGAGCTTATATTCTTCAGTTTTGATATTTTGAGACAGCAATTCGCTGATAACCACATCAAAATAAGCCAAACTGCTTTTTGCGGATTTTTTCATAAAATCCAGAGCCTGAGTATGTTCCCACACAGGAAATACAAAATAAGAGACCAAAAAGGAAATGGCGCCCGCAATTGCAGTATCAAGAATTCGGTCTTTGAAAATCAAATTGATATTTCCGGGATTCAGAAAATTGAAGGAAAGGAAAATATAGATGGTCATAAAAAGGACTGCCCAAAAATATTTATCCCTTAAAAAACTGAAACACAGGATCATGCTGGTCAGCAGTATTATAAGCAGAGCCGTATCGTTTGTAATAAAATATAAAATTCCGTAAGCGAAAACCGCACCTGTAACAGTCCCATAAAGCCGGAGTAAATTCCTGCTTTTGGTAATCGAAAAAGCGGGTTTCATAATGGCAACAATGGTAATCAGAATCCAATATGAATGTCCAATTCCTAAAATTTTTAATTTAGAAACAAGATAGCCGAGAAATAGTGCTAATGTCATCCGCAGCGCATGCCTGAACAGAGATGATTTCAGCGAAAGATTATTGCGTAATACTTTGAAGTTCAGTTTTTCCTCTGGAGAGAGAAATTTCTTATAATCTAATCCGGTTGAAAGGCTTTTTGCAAGTTTTGGATTCTGACTTTCGATGCGGAAAATACTGTTTACTTCTTCTGTAGCTTCGGTAATACGCATCAGGATCTGCCGTAAAACAAGAAAATTTTCAAGATTGTCAGAGTTGAGTTCCCGGTTTCGAAATTCAAAATACTTTTCATATACCAGATTCAATTCATATTTTAAATCAATAGAAGGTTTTGCCTTTGCTCCGCTTTGCATGGAAATTCCGATGCCGGCAATTTCGTTAGAAAGAATGATGAGGTAATCATGCATATATTCCAAAATTCCGGAATCACCGAATTTTTCCTGGATTTTCCTGTAATCATTTTCTGATGTCATCAGCTTTTCGTGAAGATCCATAGAATTAAGGAACATCAGCATCAGGATTCTTGAAGTTGTTGTTGATTCGTTGACGATTTTCCGGGTTCTGAATACCGTTTCACGAGTGTCTTCCTGGAGGTTTTTGATTTTAATCTGCTTAGCAATTACCTGCGAAAAAAGAGCATTGTAATCAGGGCTTTTAAGATAAAAACGAGCCTTGATTTTTAGAAAATCTGACAGTTCGAGATAATTTTCACCAATCATTTGTCCTGCAAGCTTATAAGGCTGAATCGTGGAAACAATCATAAAAATAACCACAAACCAGCAGCATCCTGCAAGAAATGTAAGCATGCTGTGAAGAATATTTTGCCCTGTTAAATGCCCGTCTATAAAGATCCCGAGAACGACTAAAGAAAGGGAGCCGACTGCTGCAAGACGCTGCCCGTAAACACCAAGCATGGTAAAGAAAATTCCGAAAAAGATAATTTCGAGATAAACCAGTATCTGGAAATTTTTGAAAATGCTGGCAATGCAGGCCACAAGAAAGAAGCTGAATACTGCCGTTAATAATGAATTTCTTCTTCGGATGTAAGGCCCAGGCTGATCTGTAAGTCCTACGAAGCTGGTTCCCAGAGGAAAGAGAAAATATTCTTTCAGCAAACCAAAATGAGCGAGGATAATACTGGGAATTACAATCGCCAAAGCAATACGTACACCGGAATAAATATATTGGCTGGTTACAAATTTTTTAAGTTCCGATGTATAATTCATTTTGCAAAATTATTGATTTTTTAGCATAAAAAAAGTCCCGGTTAGAGGACTTTTTATTTATTCTATTTCTTCAGTTTTTAATAATCCTGAGCATTGTAGGTTTCGCTTCCTATATTCCAGGTAAGTCCGAAACGAAGGGTGTTGTCAAGTGCACTGTTTATTTTTGAAGTATTGATGAGGTAAGAGAGATCAAGACCAAAAGACTGGTATTTTAAACCAACTCCTACAGTTGCATACTGTCTTCCTCCTTGCTCTGCACTTTCATGAAAATATCCGCCTCTTACAGCGAAAGCATTATCATATTCATACTCTACAGCTCCGCTTAACATTAAGCTTTTTTTGTTATTGAAAGATTTGCCTATTCCTTCCATGACACCAACATTCGGAACATCATAGATCGGATTTCCCTCGGTGTCTTCTCCAACGATTTCAGGGCCGGGAACCAAAATTTTTGAGGCTTCAAAGTTAACACCAATTCTGTTAAGATCATCAATAAATAAATCATAACCTGCTCCCAATCTTGCAATGGTAGGAAGATATGATCTGGATTCTTCGTCACCTGTATAATCTAATCTAGGACCTAAATTCTGTACCGAGAAACCTGCTCTTGCCCTACCATCATAATCTCCGAAGCTGGTGTGTCTTGGAGACATGAAATATCCCGAAACATCTACAGCGAAAGAATTTGCCGGCTTTAAAGTATTGTCCGAGTTGAATCCTCCTGACAAATCTGAACGAATGAAACGTCCTGTAACTGCCATTGAATACGTGTCAGATAATTTCAGCCCATAAGAGATGTCCAATGAAAATTCGTTTGGTTTTGCCGTACCATCCTGGATAACTTCGGTTCCGACAAGACGGGTAAGATCTACACTTCCCATATTGAAGTAGTAGATACTTGCACTGATTGTAGATCTTTCTTCTTCACCTAAAAACTGGTGATAAGCTGCATATAAAAGGAAAACATCATTTGTAAGTTTGCTCATGTAAGGAGTGTAGTTAACCGCAATTGCAGAAGAAGTTTTGCTAAAAGGGTATTTTGCAGCATTCCAAAATTGAGAGAAAGCATCAGATGTCGTCGCAACTCCCTGATCTCCCATACCTCCTGCTCTTGCATCCGGAGAGATTCTGAGGAAAGGAGCTCCGGTGAGTACAGGACGGATCTCTCCAAGATTCTGTGCAAATCCTGCGGCTCCGATTCCTAATCCAAGGCTTAAAAATAGTTTTTTACTAAACGTCATAAGTTTGTGTTTATCGTTAAATTTTTATTTCAAAAGTACCATTTTTTCTACAGCTGTTGCACTTCCTTTGCATTTTTCTTGATTCTGGCTTTTTGCGAAAATCTTGAAAATGTAAGTGCCTTTTCCTACGGTATCCCCGAAATCATCTTTTCCGTCCCATTCAATAGCAGTTCTCGGCGTGCGATAGCCTTCAAAGAAAGGTTCGGCTGTAACGGTCGTAGATAAAGTTCTTACCAGTTTTCCTGTAATGGTATAAATCTGAACATTCACATCCAGAATATCATCACAATTGTGCTCAAACTGTACATATGTTTTATCAGTAAAAGGATTTGGCCAGTTTAACAATCTTTTAACAGTTAAATTTTGTTCAGTTTCATCCTTAACTATAAAGTTTAACGTTTGTGTGGTGGAATTATTGTTTATATCCCATATTTTAAAGGTAAGCTGATGCTCTCCGGCGGTTAAATTCCTGAAAGGATAAGTAACTACGCCTTTTTGATAATCCGCGAGATTAGGATTTACACAACCATTTCCTTCTCCTGAAAAATAGAAATCATTCAGTACGACTGTATTGATGATTTCACCATCAAGATAAGTGGTAATGTCATGCCCAACTCCAGAACCGGTAGAATTGATTCCTTTGTCATCGGTAACACAAGCCAAAAGTGTAGGATTCTGATCTGTGATGCCGCCGTTGGCAAAATTTGTATTATTCATATAAAGATTGACAACCGGAGGAGTACTGTCATTAATCCCATCGGGATTTATCCCTCCGATCTGCTGAGCTTGGTTGCTGAAAACATCATAAGATTTATTGTCTGCATAAGCCAAAATTCTTCCTGATCCTATTTCATAATTAATATCTTTCGGTACATAGAATTCAACAGTATAATTCCCGTTGACTACGGTTCCTGATGTTTTTACAATAGGGCTGCCTTCTTCCTGATAGGTAAGTGGGGGATTGAAATTTGCATTTCCGTCATTATTAAGCGTTTTTTTTGTCAGTTTTTTATCGAAAATATTAATAACAACTCTTCCGTTGAAAGAACTGTCAAGGCTACCGTCTGCTTTATTGACATGCCCTTTGATTTTAATAAAATCTAAGGCACGGATCTGTCCGGTAACAGGAGAGTCAATCTGATCAATTGTTAACAGGCGTTTCGGCCTGCTCAGCTTTCCTGCAGGATCTCCTAGAAAGTTTACTTTTAAATGATTTGCATCGATTTTATACAATATTTTGGCTTTCAAAAATGCATCTCATAAAGTATGAAACTGGTCATTGTCAAGCTCAAAAATATAATTGGTAAAAGTATCAGTAAAGCCTACTCCGTAACCGATACCGATTTTTCGGCTGGAAGTGATCATTGTTGCGGCACCGCCTTGTTTGCTTTTAATAAACTGCTCACCTGCAGAAGAAGTTGCAGGATCATCCCAAAGTGTAAATTCACACGTAATAGTAGAAACTAAAGGAAAACGAGAATAAACAGTATTATAGTTATTAAAATTTTGTATCTCATCAAGAGTGAGGACTCTTTCCTGCGTCCATCCGTTAATCCCTCCATGCCCGAAATAGAAAAGATAAAGACTGTTTCCTACATCGTTTGAAATCGCCTGATTGATCTGAGGGAATCTCTGACCTCCGGATGAAACTTCAGCCGTAAAAGAATCAAGATAAAGCTTTCTAACATTATATTCATTTCTTATAGTTCCTGTTTCGAAATTGTTAACAAGAGCGTTGTTCACTGTTGTATGAAATGGGATTCCGCCTGTGCGTCCTTCATTACTGTCATCATCATCAACTACAAAATCCAGCTTCATTCTCCATTCTCCGAAAGGAGTAGATTGTCCGGGCAAAGCATTGTAATAGGCAAGGGTTTTATCAATAAGCAGTTTTGCTTCGGTTAGATTTGCTGCAGGAAGTCTTCCTATGGGAATATTCGGGAGATTTGAAGCAAGATTAGCACTGCTTTGAGGGGCAGTCATTGCATAATAATCATCGGTGACGAAAGAAGTATCCAATTTACCGCTCTCTTCACTCTGATAAGCTGGTACAACATCTGATCCCGGTACAGATCTTCCTCTAAAATCATATGATGCATCACCAAGAATAAAAATGTATTTTAAAGTTCCTGAAGGGGTATTCAGCTTCGTGATAAAATCTCTGATGGCTGTAATATCCTTACTTCCGCTGCTGAATTCGTTGTAGATTTTAGTTGCATCTATAGTAGCTACATTGTATGTTCCCTGATAATAAGTTGCCAATCTCTGCGCTTGTCCTAATAATTCAGGGCTTGAAATAATAAGATAGTCTATATTTTTTAAACCGGATAAATCCTGATTATCAATTTTGCCTACAAATTCAGGAGCATATGCTGAGGCTGCACTGAATGCCACAAATTCATTATTAAATATTGTACTGTTTGCATTATAACCAAAGCTGAATTGGGATGCAGAGCCTGATTTGTTTACTTTCCTGCTCGCATTCGTAATATCGGAAACCTCCCAAACCTGTTCCATACCAGAAGTTCCGGAAATACTGAAACTGTATGCTTGTCCTGTACCTTCAGCAATTTCAAAATCCCGAAAGTTCATCTGCGTACCATTATATTTCAGATCTTCTTTATACTGTACTTCAGCATAATCAAAATAGAATCTTCCGTTTGGATTGGTCGAAATATCAGGATTTATTGTAAAGGTAAGCTGATTTCCCGAGAAATCTACCCCGGATCCTGAGTACGTAAGCAGTGAAAAATCATCATCAGAATTGTTTGCCGTTTGTATATTTTTTCCGTTAAAAGAAAAACTTACTTTATTTTTCTGAGAAGTGTAGCCAACTACACGCGCTCTGTACCTGATATAATCATCTTCCTGAATAGGCGAATTTGTCGTAAATGTAACAGTTTTTGGATCATTAAAAGAATCTCCTGTCCAGATACGACCAAATTTCATTAAATTGAATTTTTCTTCATTAATAAATTGATAAGCATCATATCGGTCAATAATATTGGCAGTGAGTGAAGCGTCAATATCCTGAACTCTTTTTCCCGGGCCAACATCAAAATTGATGAAGTAATAAGAATAATCATTGTAGATATTGATGAAGTTTTCTGATTGATCTGTACGTGTTTCAGTTCTTTTCTTCCCTTTTCCGTTGCTTTTCGAATATAGATTGTAACCATGCGGCCCTTGTGCATAGAAAAGCGCATAATCATTCTCATTCCAGGTGCCGTCTTCTTCACCTACAACCTGTATGGCATTTTCCTGCAAGGCAGAATATCTTGAGTCAGTATTATATTCCGGAAGCATAATTCCTCCGTTTCCGTAGATCCTGAAATTTTTCGGATTCACCGAAGAAGGATTAATCCCGTTATCGCGTAGGAATTTGGTGGTGATTTTGAAAATCCCGGATTTGTCTATTTTTATTTTATAAAAGTTACCTGTTTTTAATGGGTTGTCAGTTGTTCCGTATTTTTGGGCAGGCACATTCTGAATAGGAGAGCTGTCATTCACAATATCAAAAGATGTGAGCCTGTAAATTTCTCCTTTTTCAATTTTTAAAGCAGAAACTTTTAAAAAACCAATAGTGGTGTTGTCATATTTATTAAAATACCGGCTGGAAAAGCTCATGTCTTTTTCAGGAAGAGAATTCACGTCAAGCCCGAAAATATCTTTTTTTGATATTTTTTCCCATTTTAGATTTTCTGTTTTTTGAGGTTTTTCGCCCGTAACTTTTACAGAATAATAAATATTTCTGTCTTCATAAGAAAAGCCTTCATTACGGAAAAAAGGAATAATCACCTTTTCTGTCCCAAAATCTACAACTGTTGAGCCTTCCCATTTCAGCTGAACATTTTGAGAGTAAAATAAAGTACCGAAAAAAAAGAGTAAAAGTAAAGTCGAATTTCTTTTCATTATATTATATGCTTTTCGCGATTACAAATTAAACGAAAATTTTAAAAATATAATATGATACAATAAAATTAATTTGTATGCGTTTTTCAAAAAAATCAATTCATTATTTGATTAATTAAATTATTTATTTTTTCTTTGTACTTTGAAAATTCTATATCAACTATGAATAAACTGAAGTTGTTTTCAATTATTGCATTAAGCTCAACAATGGTTTTAGTAAGCTGCGGAGGCGGAGGCGGAACCAAAAAAGGCGGTGGAACCAAAAGATTCACCAGCAAAACCGGTTGGAACCCAAACGAAAAAAACGGGTGGTTCTTTACCGGGAAAACTCAAAAGCAGAAAGGATGGCCAGGAATGGTCTATGTTGAAGGAGGAACTTTTACCATGGGGCTTGTAAAAGACGATGTAATGCACGATTGGAACAATTCGCCTAGAAGAATGCAGGTGAGCTCTTTTTTTCTTGGAGAAACTGAGATTACAAACTATGAATACCGTGAATATACAACATGGCTGAAGTTTGTATTTCCTCCATCTGATCCAAGCTTTAAAGAAATTTACACAGGAGCGCTTCCTGATACTTTGGTATGGAATAACAAGCTCTCAAGAAACGACTTTGCTGAAACCTATTTCCGTTCTCCTGAATACGATTTTTATCCTGTTGTAGGAGTTTCATGGCTGCAGGCTTCAAAATATTGCGAATGGTTGACGGATAGGGCTAATGAAAAAGAATTAATGAAGCAGGGAGTAATTTCCAAAGATTTCTATTCTAATGACAGTAATAACCAGGGAAGTTCTTCATTTACTCTTGACAAATACAAATCAAACGATCCTGATATGCAGGCGTATGTCAACGAACAAAGGCTTAAGCAAAAAACAGGAATCAAAACTGATAACCAGAGAATTCTTGCAGCTAACAGAAATGCAACAGCAGGAATCGTTGAAAAATTCAGACTTCCTACAGAAGTAGAATGGGAATTTGCAGCTTTAGGATTACAAAAAGAAAGAGAATACAACCTATATCTTGATAAAGAACCTGAAATTGAAAAACTGAAAGGCAAAAAAGGAAGAGACAGAGGAATGTATCTTGAAAACTTCAAACAGGGGAGAGGAGATTATTCCGGAGTTGCAGGTTGGAAAAATGACGGATCGCCAACGACTTCTGATGTGAAACAATATCCTTCCAATGATCTTGGGATATTCGGAATGTTCGGTAACGTTGCTGAATGGACTGCCGATGTATACAGACCTATTATTGATGATGAAGCAAGTGATTTCAACTACTACAGAGGAAATACTCCTCAACAGGTAGTGAAAAATGCAGATGGGACTTTCAAGAAAATCGAATCAGTACAATACGATACTCTTGCAGACGGAAGATTGGTCTACAAAGGCCTTCCGGGACAATATGAAAGAGAAACTGTTGCAGATTACAGAAACTTCAGAGACGGAGATTTCCAGTCTTCTCTGGATGCAGGATACGGAAAAGGAGTTGACAGTTCGAATGCAAATTACGATATGTATAACTCTAAGAGAAAAAGATTTTTCGTAGACGAAAAGGGCAGAGTAATCCTTGAAAAAGACAGAAAACTCGCAACTTCAAAAATCACAAACGAAGTAAGAGTTGTAAAGGGCGGATCTTGGCTGGATGGAAGCTACTGGCTTGATCCGGGACAAAGAAGATTCAAAGATGAAAACAAAGCCTACGGCTGGATTGGTTTCCGCGTTGCTCAGGATGCAAAATCCAATGGTAAAGGCAGAACAAAACGTTAAGAATTACTTTAAAATATTTATAAAAATCCTTCCGAATATCCGGAAGGATTTTTATTTTTGAAAGATGAATGCAGAAAATTTTTATCCTATTTATTTACAATCTTCAAATGTTGTTATTGACAGCAGAAAGATTGGATCCGGCGATATTTTTTTCGCTTTTTCGGGAGACAATTTTAATGCGGCGGAA
>DAMDNI010000073.1:9358-11972 GCA_032083825.1 Bergeyella sp.
ATGATGCGATTGATAAAGGGGCTTTAGCCGTTATTGTAGAACAGGAGCAATATGAGAACACAGGTAACAATATTTTTTATGTTCCCTCTACGCTGATATTTCTTCAGGAGCTTGCAAAGTATCACCGGAATCAGCTAAATATTCCTATAATTGCACTTACCGGAAGCAATGGGAAAACAACCACCAAAGAACTCATTCATGCTGTTCTTGCTGAAAAACACAATACCCAATATACCTTTGGGAATCTTAATAACCACATTGGTGTGCCTTTAACCATTCTTTCCATTAAACCTGAGCATGAAATGGCTGTAGTAGAAATGGGTGCAAATCATCAGAAAGAAATTGAAATGCTTTGTGAAATTGCCCGTCCCAATTATGGCTATATCACTAATTTTGGAAAAGCACATCTTGAAGGTTTTGGAGGTTTTGAAGGTGTAATTAAAGGTAAATCAGAGCTTTATGAATTTCTAATTCAAAACAACCAAACTATTCTTATCAATGAAAATGATGAGATTCAGAGACGTAAAACTGCTGATTATAGTAAAAAGATCACTTTTGGAAAAAGAGATTCCGATTATTTTTTCGAAATGTTTTCAGAAGATAATTTTGTTGGGCTGATTTTTGAAAACCAGAAAATCCAATCGAAACTTACAGGAAATTATAATTTTGATAACCTTTCTGCTGCTGCAAGTTTTGGTTTTCATTTCGGAGTAAATTTTTCTCAAATTAAAAATGCAATTGAAAATTATACGCCAACCAACATGCGCTCCCAAGTCATTCAGAAAAACGGGAAAACGCTGGTGCTGGATACTTACAATGCAAACCCAAGTTCTATGGCTGAATCCCTGAAAAACTTCAGCACATTTAATGGAAGCAAGATCATTATCATCGGTGATATGCTTGAACTTGGTGAAGAAAGCAACAAAGAACATTCAGCAATTCTCACGCTTGCTCAAGGCCTTGATTTCGATCAGATCATTACGGTCGGAAAAAATTTCAAAGAAGCAAACGATTTTTCTTCGGCTTTTGAAAATTCATCTGACCTTGCAGAATTTCTTAAAACCAATCCGTTGAATTCTGAAAATATTCTGCTGAAAGCTTCCAGAGGAATTGCCTTGGAGAAAATTCTTGAGTTTATTTAATAGACAAAATGAAACAAAAACGACACTCAAAAGTGCCGTTGTCTATTTTTGAAGATCCCAGTAATCGTTTAATATCAATTCAATATTTTTGAATGTTTTTCCCATGACATTCTGAAGAATATCTTTATCATTTTTCCAGGTAGCTTCCAGAATGCCTTCTTCAATCTGAGGTTTTGGAGTCTGCGTACCGTTGTAATGCATAAGAAACCAGTGAGTTGTTTTTAATATTTTTTCACCGTTTCTTTCAGTATAAATATGATAAGTTGTATTCAAAAAATTTTGAATTTTTGCCTCTTCAAGTCCGGTTTCTTCCTCAATTTCTCGAACAGCAGCTTCCTCTAAGGATTCCCCTTTTTCTATCTTTCCTTTAGGAAGATCCCAGCGCCCCAATCTTCTGATAAAAAGAATATCATTATTGTCGTTAACAACAATTCCTCCTGCCGCTTCAATAATCCGGAACATCCTGGAAAAATCATTCCACAATACATCAAGGTTTTTATCATAAATATTGATTTCTGAAGCAGAAGTATTTTCCAGCAGGTCTACTGCCATTTCCAAGGTTGCTGAGCTTTCATACTTTATGTTTTTTTCTTTCTCCGTCGGAGATTTGCTTAAGGATAATTTTTTTTCATTCACGAAAACTTTATACATTTGCAAGGCTTTAATATTACAAAAATAGAAAATGAATTTAGAAGGAAGAAAAATAATCGTAAATAAATCAGTAGCTGATCTTGTGGAAATGCTTAAAAAACCGGAAGATTATAAAAACCTGATGCCAAGCTCTCTCAACAAGTTTGAAAGTACAGGTGATGGCTTTAAATTCGGACTTTCAGGAATGCCCGAAATCGCTTTGAAAATCGATGAAGTCAATAATGATAAAGTTGTTCTGAAATCAGCAAGCTCAAGCCTTGATTTTGCTCTTACCGGGGCAATGAATCCTATTAATGAAAACCAGACGGAAGTTCAGCTTTTGTTTGACGGAAAATTTAATCCGTTCATTAAAATGATGGTGGAAAAACCGCTGCAGAATTTCATTAATTCACTGACGGATAACATCGAAAAACTTTAAAATTAAGGAGCTGAAAAGCTCCTTTTTTATGCAATAATTCCTGAGGAATGATCCTCAAAACTTCCTGTAGCAGAAGAAAGAATATTGTTTTTTCCACATATTCTTAGTACTCCCATAAAAGCAAAAATCAAAGCCTCCTTAAATTCAATGATCTCTTTCTCGGGAATTATGATTTCCGTTTCCGAATATCTTTCAAGCAGTCCGATGAGGTAAGAATTGTAAGTTCCGCCTCCGGTTATTAATACTTTTTTAAAATTATTTTCTTTAAAAACCATAGAAATCTGTATGGCAATATGTTTCGTGAAAGTTGCCAAAACACTTGAGGGATCTTTTTCAATAAGAAGAGGGCGGATGTGAAGGTTCAGCCATTCTGTTCCCAAAGATTTTGGCGACTGTTGCCTGT
>DAMDNI010000074.1:0-11917 GCA_032083825.1 Bergeyella sp.
TTTAAAGAAGGTTCTTCTCCATCATAATAGGGGGACAAATAGGGTGAAATAGCAATCAAACGAGCATTAAGAATGTGTGTGAGAATCGCTCCTTTTTCACTTTCGGAAAAGTTTTCATTCAATAAATCGTATTGCTCTTTTGTCAAATCATTCTGTTCAATTTTATATTCTTTATTGATTTTAGTAGGACGAATCAGTTCAGGATTGTCCTCTTCACCTTTAATGTCAATAAACTCAGAAAGCAGCTGCTGAAAAAGAGAATTATTCTTGAACCTTCGGACATTGGCTTTAAACTTCACGTCACCTTTTGCATCAATCTCCATATCATTATCCGCTTCCATAAAAGTTTCAAAGAATGTATTGACATTAAAATATCCCGATTCTTCCAGACGTTTGTTGGCAATAAGCGATAGGATGGAATAATACTCCAAAGGTTTGTTGGTAAAAGGCGTTGCAGAAAGAAGCGTAACATTTCTGCCGTCGTATCTATCCTGAATGTATTGTGCCGCCATCCATGTATTGATCCCGAGTTTTGAAGTTTGTTGGTTTTGACTTCTAAAATCTGAAGCAAACCTGCGGTCTTCAATTCTTACTTTTCCTACGATGTGATTGGCGTTGTGAACTTCATCAAATGTCAAATGGTCAAATCCAAAATCTTCCCAATCGTAGATTTTTCCACGTTTCATTTTTCCTTGGATTTCCTTTTCTTTTTCCAATTCTTTCTGTAAATCTCTTTCGCTGATGGAATTGACACTTCTTAACTCATTTTCGGAGATGTATGAAAATTTGGAAGCCAGATTTTCAGTGACATTTTCGGAAAAGCCAATGTTATTAAAACCTTCGTAGGTAACGATGGTAATTTCTCCGTCTTTATTATCGAATTTAGATAAATCATAATCTTTTCCGAGATTTCCTAAAACATTGACTTTGGCATTTGGAATCGTCTCAAAAATCGTTTCTACCCATTGTTTGAGTATACTGTCATTCGGAACTACAATTAATGGTTTTTGAGCATTTCCACGTTCCATTGCTTCATGCATTGAAAGGATTCCCGATAAAGTTTTCCCGAATCCCACTTCATGGGCCAAAAGTCCAACTCCTTTGGTGGTTTGTCTACCAATTCCTGCTTTCTGAACTTCTGTTAATCGTAGTTCTCTACCTTTAAAATTCAAATGAATTTTTGAAAACAAAGGAAATTTCGAATAGTCCGGAACGTGAATATTGTTGTAATTTCTGTTGAATTCCTTAACAAAATGCTCTCTCAAATCATCGGATAATTCTTCCCGAATAAACTTGTAAAACAAATCGTTGGCTGCTGCTTTTCGTCTTTCCCGGATTAAAGCATTCCGTTCTTTGTCGCTTCCGGTAACGGTTTCATTATCAACAAAACCTTTAACTTCCCAAGATGAAGAACCGGCAAAAGCATCACTTGATAACGTGCCGACAAAATCTTTGAATTTTTCGGCAAGATTGTAATCTACAACTGATGTTTCAGGACGTTTTGTAGTATAATTATAGTATTCTTTTTCTATTTGTCCTAATCCGAACTGATGTATAAATTCGTGATTCGGACTTATGAAAATTTCATCTAATTTTTTTGGTTTTGGAAGAACACTAAGAAGCAATTCCTTTTGTTTTTCATATTGGTTCTCTGTTCCTCCAACCGAATATTTATCTTTGAAATCTTTTTCAAGCTGTTCTAATTTTGCATAAATATTTCCTTCGGCATAATAAAAATCGTGTACCCATTTTCCATTAGTATAATTGGCAAATTGGTAGTGCTCTCCATGATTATTCAGTGTTCCGTCATATTCAGTATCTCTGAAGGCTTCAATCTGTTCTTTGGTAATGTCGGAGCTGTTTTGTAGCGAAGTATCGACAATTTCATCTGCTTTCGAAAATTGGTATTTTAGAATCCCTTTTTTAATTTCGGGTTTCGTCTGAATTCTGTATTCCGTGTTCTTTTCATTTTGGGATTGAATGACTTTATCCGCTTTTTGATGAATCTCATCAATTTGGCTTTGTTCAAATTTATTGGGTTCGCTAGTAATTTGGGATTGTAGTTTGGAGTATTTTTCAATTTCCTTTAAAACTGCCGGAGATTTGAATTTTACAGCATTGAGTGTTGAAATTACCTGTTCGATTTTTTCCAAAGTTTCCTCTGTTTCTGGAATGTTCTTTTGACTAAAAGTATTCCTCGAACCTTTGGTTTCAGAAAATTGAGTCGTTTCGCTAGAAGATTTATTTTCAGTTTTAGGTTCTTCAATTTCTAAAAACAAATCTTCAAAAAGATTTCCGATTCTTTCGTTTTGCTGTGTATTTTTGAGTTGCTCTATTCTCGATAAAGCATCTTCTAAATTCCCATGAACATAGTTTTCCAAACGCCCAAAACGATTGGTTTTTTCACGAGTTTCTCCAAGAATTTTTTCGGGATTTTGCTCAAAATAATCAGAAATATTTTGAGATTTTAGTAGGCTGTTTTTCTTTAGAATGATAATGTCTGTACCGATTTGTGTTCCGGCAAAAGCTCCGACCGGCAAACGGAAACCTTCTACGATTTCTGCCTTTTTCAAATTGTTTTGTCGGTTCAGCCAACCTGAGGGAAGCACCATCGCCAAAGTTCCACCATCTTTGAGAACGTCCAAACTTCGTTTTACAAAATAATCTTCATATTTTGAAATTTTAGGTTCTTCTCCCAAACCTTTATAATAGCCCCGATGTTCGCCGTAAGGTGGATTTCCGATGACCAGATCGTATTTTTCCGAAAACTCTTTTTTATTGCCTTTTTCATCAATAAATTCGGTTTCAAAAGAACGGAGATTGATGTCGGTTTCGGGATGAAGGATTTTAGCAATTTTTGCTGTTGTTTCGTTGATTTCAAAAGCGATAATGCTTGCTTTTAATCCCAAATCTGTTGCAGCATAAAGAAAATTTCCGGTTCCGACACTCGGTTCTAAAACTGAAACTTCCTGACCGTTTTTAAATTGGTCTTTGATTAAATTACGAGCGGCATCTACAATTTTGGAATCGGTGTAGTATTCATCTAAGATTCCTCTACCTTCTTTTGCGGTTCCACCAGACTTGTATTGATTGCAGATGTCTTTTAAATCATCGGTGATGTTGAGATTTTCTTTGAGAATAATTTTGTTGTCGCCGGAAACAAAACAAGTTGCAGAAATGACTTCTGCAACCTGTTCGTTGGTCAGTTTTTGACCTTTGTATTTTGTAATGAGAACCTCTAATTCCTCATTGTTTTTTTCTGAAGAATCTAACTTAAGTTCTGTACTATTGGATATAGTTCTCCCGGATACGATTCTGTCCAAGGAATGTTCTTTTCCTTCATTTTCTTCAGCATTTTGCGGTTGTGTTCTGTCATTGGATCTTCCATTTCTGTCTCCAACCAAATGCTTTTCGATTGTGTCTGCAAGTCCATTTCCAGCATGGTTGCTGTCCATATCTTGTCCGCTTCCGTGATTTCTGTTTTGCTCGGATTGGCTGTTTTGGATAGGTTTTCCAGAATATCGTTCAGAAAATTCGGATCCCAGGTGCTGAGTGTCGGAAATTCGTTCGGATTGAGTTCTATCATTTGCATGGCTTGAAATTTTTGGTTCAACTAAAGTAGTATTTTTCTCTTGAAGTTGGAGTTTGTTTTGTAAATATTCGCTAAGGTTTTGATGCCCGTTTTCAGAAATTCCGTACAACAAACGGATGTCTTTGATGTTTTTGTTTTGAAGTTCACCAAGAATTTTTCCGGTTGCTGTATCTCCTGTTTTGTTTCCGCTTAGGCATAGGAATATTTTACCATCAAAATTCTGATACCTATTAAGGAATTTCTTAGTGTTGGCCTCAGAATTCAAGGCTATAAGAGTTCTGTTATTTTCCTGATTGTTGAGTTTCAGAAGTTCCAAAAACGACTGCGTATCCGATTCGATTTCAAATACAATCAGTTCATTTTTGCTTCCTTGGAGTACGGAAATATCATCATTAACGTCCATAAAATCTGTTGTTTTATTCACTTTTCCTGTTTTTTACAAAATGGTTGAATTCAAATAATTCTTTCGCTGAATCATCCCAATTTTTTCTAGGTAATAATTGAAGGGTTACAAAAACATCACTTTTTTTGTTGTAGGAATCAATACGTTCCAATCTTCCGCCGTAATCATTTTCTGCGTGTTTGTACATTGAGTAGGGTAGAATGGTGTCTGTTGGATAGATATAAAATCGAGTGTACGTCCAGGGCGAATTGATTTCAAAACGTTTGTATTTTTTATTGAATAGGAGTGTATCCGATAAATTTCTTCTGTTTTTATAATTCGGAATTTCTTCTTTTGAAAAAATAGCTCCTTCTTTTTTGTTCCATACCAATGAAGCTTTTTGCTTGTCAGAAACATCTGAAAGTATGATATTAGAGCTTTCCGTACCCAACGAATAACATAAGGAATCTTTGATGTAATAGACCTCTTTATTGATTTCGGGGAATGTAAGATCGGGAACCAATTCTATAAGCGCATCTCCCAAATAATTCATTTTTGACAAATGGAAATTCTGCATTCTGTCTAAGCCTTTGGAAGCATCGAAATACACATTGGAAATCATGTCGATTCCTCCTTTTTCAGACTTAATTTCTTTGTGACAGGATAGGAGAGCTAACCCCAGCATGGAGCATAAAAATATTGATCTTTGTTTCATTTTAATTCGATTTAAAAAAAAGCGGCAAATCATTAGACGTACCGCTTTCGGAAAATGGTCAGGTATTATTTATCGTTTAATGCTTTGCTCTCGCACGTTGTTTTTTTCGTGCTTATTGTCTTGTTCCAGACCTTCCAAAGGTTTATTGGTATTGAGTCTGTTCATGTCGTTGTCGTAGAGTTTGAGATTCCTGTTTTCAGGATTCAGAATTGCATTACCTTCCACAGTCTGATCATTTTCCTGAAATTTCACTTTGACTATATTTCCTTTTTCAAGGGATTTTATGGTATTTTCCTTGTACTCCGGCTTATCGAAAATAAGATTGGATTTCTCTACAATTTTGTCAGTATCCACGCCATATTTTTGATAGAAATTCTGGAACAGATAGTTTCCTTTTTCTGTTTTGGGTTCTTCAAAGTTGAATTGGACAAAAGCGGTTTCCTGCTGATCGCTTTTCGGATTGTGAAATTCAATCTTGACGCTACGTCCTTCCATAAGATTCACGGCTTCTTTTGCGGTGAATGAGTTGTCTCTATTGACAGGAAAGTTGTGAGAAATTTCTTCGTTCTTTTCGTTGGTTAATTTTGCATGATACGAATTGAGAAAAATGCCTCCACTTTCCGTTTTGTTGAATTTTAAGGTAAAATCAGCCTTGTTTCCGGGAAGTGTTTTGTCGGAAGTGGTTTTAATTTCAAACTGCTGCTCTTTAGAATTGATACCTTTTTCTAAATCTTTGTGGAGTTGTTCACCTTCTCCGAAACCAAGGTATTTCAATTGGTCTTTTAAAAATTTTACTTTGTCGAATTCTTTTTGTGTTTCCATAATTTTTGGATTTTGATTGTTAATAATATTTGGTTGATTGTTGTCTGTTGACAGATTATCTTCTGAAACCCCGAGATTTCTGTATTTCTTCTGCTTCTTCCTGTTCTTCTCTCATTCTATTGACATCTTCATACAAATCTCTATCGTTCAGATTTAGTTGAATGTCGGAATTACCTCCTTTGGAAATTTGTTTCTCATCGGGTGAAATACTGTTTACGTTGTTTAATTCTTTGGAAACAATATTTAGGTTTTCGGTAATTTCTTTAGCGATTTCAGGATATTGGTCTATTTTGTCTTGAAGAAAAGATTGAAGTTTTTTCAGTTCGATTTTGTAACGATTCACTTCTTCAGGTTTTTCTCTTTCTGCAATAAGTTGGGTAATGATTGGAGCATCTTTAATCATATCATATTCGATTATTTTTTGTTTTTTTTCATCGAATATAAAGGCGGCTTTCGTCCAGTTGAGCTGTGCCGCATTCTTTTCCTCATTAATACCATACTTTGAAAAATTAGTAGAGTATTGAACTTCGTTTTTGCTGTTTTTCAGTATTTCGGAAAGATTCTTATCCCTTTCCAAAAAGATGACTTTCAACTTTGTATTATTTTCCGTGAGCTGGAAAGTTGCCCTGTTTTTGTCGTTGTCAGCAACGATGGTGTATCCTTGCAGAAATTTCTGAATATCATCTGCATTCAGTTTTTTGGAGAATGATAAATCTTCGTTGATAATTCCGAATTTTTTCAAATCTTCGGTGGGTAAATTGTTATTGTTCATAGTATGTTGCAATTAGATTATTCACTTTTATGAGGTCATTTAGAAAATGAGCAGGATTGATTAGTTTTCCATATTCTTTTACCATAAAATGCAAATGTGGTCCTGTAGAATTTCCGGAGTTTCCAGATTTTCCAATTATAAATCCAGCTTTTACATGTTCACCAACATGGTAATATATTTCTGAAAGATGTAGATAAGCGGTTTCAAACCGGTTGAAATGTTTCACTTTAATATAATTTCCTCCACCTTTGGAATCCCAACCAGCTCCAATAACAGTTCCGTCTAAAACAGCATATACATTTTCATAATTGGCTTTAAAATCGGTTCCGTTGTGCAATTTTCTTGTCCCAAAAATGGGATGAATGCGGTTTCCAAAAGGTGATGTAATGGTCATCCTGCTTTTCAGAGGCATATTAATTTTGGAAACAGAATCATTTTCACTGTTTTGGTCTTCCATAAATTCTAATTGTCGGAGGGACTTTCCAGAATTACCCGGATTTCTACTATTTTCTTTCAGAATTTTGATTAGAGAATCTTCTATTTTTCTGAAATCGAAATTCTTTTCTTCGGTTTTTGTTACGCTCAATTTGAGCATCTGGTTTTTCAAAGAATCTATTTGACTCATTAACCACTTCGTCGAACCTTCGGTTTCATTTTTCAAATTGGATTTTGTAGTCAAATTCAATATTTGCTTCCACGATTTTCTATCCTTTTTTTGCTTTGGATTGTTCTCTTCAACCTCTTTAGTGTTCTCCAATATTTTCTGGTTTTCCATTTTCTTTGGCAGCATTGGTGTCAAAGTGTTGAACTGTGAAAATCCCGATGAATAAAAGAGAAAGGTTATTAAAGCGTAGTAATATTTCATTTTACTTATATTCATTTGATTATGCTTTATTGTTTTCATTGACAATGAGTTCCACTTCCATATTTATTTTCCTGAAATTGGTCATCAGTACTTCGTCTTTTCGGTTATTCCCTTTTTTATCCACGAATGAATAATAGATTGGCATCGGAACGTAGTTCTGTTCTTCATTTTTAATCGCTTTCATGTCGAGATTAATTTTGCCGTTGATTGCGGAAGTTTTGTATTCTTCAGTATCGTTTTCTTCACCTTGAGCAATCATTCCAGCCATTTCTCCAGTTCTTAAAGCGGCAATTTTTCCTGCAGGAATCATAAAATCCATTTTTTCATTGATGCTGGTGGTTATTCCTTGCTGGGAAATGGATTGGGAATACGACTTTTGCTTGATTTTTCCGAATAGTTTTTCAAGCCAGTCCAATGTGTTTTTATCTCTTGCTGAACCTGAAATAATGTTTCCTACAATGGCTGAAATCGTATCTGCTACTTCCTTTTTATAGAATTGTCGGAGTTGCGGAATTTCTTGTAATCCTAATAATACAGCTACTTTGTTACTTCTTGCAGTCGCCACTACATTGTCAATTTTATGGATGTAGATGGTTGGGAATTCATCGGCAATAATTCCACCAGGGAGATTGTGCTTGGAATTGATTAATCTTAAAGTCCGATTTAAAACCGACGAATACAAAGCGGAATTAATATCCTGTGTTCCCGGATCGGAAGCCAAAATCAAAATGGAAGGATTTTCTCTGTCAGTAATTTTTAATTCCACTTCATCTCCTGAAAAAACCCAAAAACTCTCTTTTGTTGCCAATCGGGAAAGAAATATTTTTAAGGTTCCGATTTGTTCTTCCAACTGGTCAAACGCTTTGTTGTCATACGCTGTTTTGAAGGGCGAAAGCAGGGAGAGAATTTCTTCATTGGTAAAAAGCGTATCGAAAATTTCTTTGTAGCTACGATTCATAAAAGAAAGAATATGAGGTAAATCCGAATATTTTCCGTTTTCTAGTGTGGCAAAAAAATAAATGCATGAAGACAGAAAATTAATAGCGGATTGCGTAAAAAATGCTTCAGAACCACCTCCAGAACTTGCTCCACCTTTCTGCAACGAAGACACCATAGATTCAGCCATTTCTTGGGCTTCTGCCAAAGTTTGAATGTATTTTTTATGAAATGGATTGACTCTTTTTGATTTTTCGACTTCATTCAGATTGATTACGTAGAAACTGTAATGATATTCCGACTCTTTGCTCTTTTTCAATAAATAATGATAATAGGCAATCTGTGCTAAATCAGGAAATTTGAAATCATAAATGCAAAGACAAAAACCTTTTGCAATCATCTGTCTTATAGCCGGATTGATAATTCCAAAAGACTTTCCGGAACCTGGTGTTCCGATGACCATTGTTCCCCGAAAAGGATTAAGATTAATCCAGCCGTTATTCGTTTTTTTGTTAAATCTGAACAGATACGGAACATTGATGGATGTATCCGTTTGTACCAATTCCTGATTTTGAGCAAAACTTTCTTCTTCTATATTCCATCGGTCTTTTCCCATTTTCTGTTGCATCAGTTTTGAAATAGAATCTGCACCCATCTGAAGAATGACAGCACCTAAAAAAGAAAGAACAGCGTATAGAATCTGATAAAGGCTGAGCATTGGAATGACCTTCGGGAAATAAGGATTATCCGCCAAAATGGCGAAATAGAGAGAACCGAATATCATGGTTAATCCTGCGAGCATAGGCAGTATAATCGCTTTTACAATGTTCAAATCCTGCTTCTTTTTGGCTCTCGTTCCCACTGCAACCAAGGCAATAAGAATCAATGTTGAAATTTTGGCATTGATCGGAGGGTAGAAAATCTGCATTTTCGCAAACCCTTCTAATAATTTGGACACCACAGGAACTTTAGCATGCAGAAAAAACAAGGTGATACAATCCAATGCCACTACTGCATACACGGCTTTTTGTAGGAATCCGTAAATTTTAATCTGATGTTGTTGTTCTTGCATTACGAGTAATTTTCAAAGTATTCATTCAGTAATTTGTGCTCTCCGAGCAAATTGCGTTGTAGTTTTTGCTGCTCTTCAAACATATTTTCATGTTGTTTTTGTAAGCCTACAAGGCTTTCGCCTAAATGATTTAACCGATCAATTAGTTCTTGCGCTCTTTTTTCCGTCTTCTCAACAATATGGAAACGGCTGGCTTCACTGCTAAACTTTTCAAAAGACTCATTGAGTATTTTAAGATGTCGGTAATCTTGATCCAGATTTTTTAACTGACTTTGCTGCTCGCTGCATTTTAATTTATATACCTCAAGCTGGTCATTATTTTCCTTATTCTCCATAATCGCTGAATAATAGATCAGCTTGGAATAGATAATGAACAAGACCCCCATTAACAGGTATAAAAATCCATTTACGATTTGTTCTAAACTTATTGTTACTTCCATACTAAATTTTAAAATGTGTCTGCTTTAAGGATGTCGGAGTAATTCACTTTCATTTCTATTGTTCTTCCTGATAGTTGTTCTTCAATCAATCGTATCACCATGACTTTAGAATTCGGAAAAGTGAATTTTTTGAATACATAGATATTCCTAAAGTTTTTCCTGAAATGTTTTGGGGGATACAGCTGGAAAAGGGGAGTAAGCTCAATACTTTGGTTGTTCGTTGCTTTATAGATTTTTTTATCCTCTATGGAAAATTTCAAATCCTCAATATCATAGCTGAGATTAGAACTGTTTTTAAAGGTCATGTCTAAAAAGATGTAATCACTGATGACGTAGACGTTATTGAGTTGGACATTAAGTTTTAGATTTTTCTCCTCTCGGATTGGATTTTTTTCTGATTTTTTCTGAATAATATCCATTGCGAATTTTCTTAATTCAAGATTTGAAAATCTCATTTTATCAAATTCAATGGGTTGCATATCTTCAGGTTGGATATGAATATTGGTAACGGTATTTTGGTTTTCTGAATTTCTGTAAACGGCTTTATATTGAGCAATAAAGGATTGTCCAACAACGGTAATAATTCCGATGTTTTCTCCAATTGAAAAAGATGGTATACTATTTTTAGTAATTTTTTCTTTACTTTCTACAGAATCAGATGCAGAATCAGTGATTTTAATTCTTGCGATATTGGTAGAAGGCAAATCTCCGGTGAGTTTTTGGGTGGAGAGATCCACATACTGAATCGGTTCCGGAGAGATAATATGCAAGTTGATTCCTTCGGTAATTTCCAATTCCGGCAAATCGGAAATAATCTGTTCTTTCGTTGCCGTTTGTGCTGTTAAAAATTGAGCTGTAAATAATAGCAGGGTATATAAGATTGCTTTCATTTTTATTTTTTTTGTTGGTTTTGTGAATCTTTAAGCTGGCCTTCATCAATGAGAAAGACATAGGAGTTGTATTTCAGTTTGGCTTTGTTGGTTTTGATAAGGTTGGCGATGGATTTTGAGGTGGAAGAAAATAGTTTGGAACCGATGCTGGTAAAAAATCCTTCTCCGCCCATATCCATTTGAGTTCCCTGAACGGAATTGCTTCCCATTTCGCGAACCATTTCTCTGAAAACACTTTGTGGAACGTACAAACCTTTCATTCCGTCCACGTCATAAATGGAGAGATTGACAGGAAAGATTTCTCCTTTTGTAAATACAGATACAATCTTAAGATCAACTCTTTGCATTGAAAATCCTGAAATTTGACCATAAAGTATAGAACCTTTGCCAAGCTTTTTGTTTCCAACAAAGATGTCTTCTAACAACCGGAAACGGATTCTACTTCCTAGAAAACCTTTGTTATTTTCGTCAATCACGGCTTTGATAAAGCTGTTTTCTTTTTCTTTGTAAAAAGCATTGAACTCGCTATTAATTCCCGATTTACTCACGTTAAAAGTAGAATTGAGAAACGCGTCCATTTTTTCTTTATTGGCTTTGAGTTTCTGCTCGGCTGCCAATTTGCTTTGATATTCCGGATCTTTCGCTTTTTCCAAAGAATCCATGACCAGCATTTGCTGTTTCAGAATTTTTACAGGGTCTTGCTGGACATTTTGTGTCTTTTCTTTTGATGCATCCGTGTAATTATTTTCCGGTTTTCCGTAGGATTTATCATCCAGCATCCTGATAATTTCCGAAGATCTTTTGTAATCTTTATCGTCATTTTGCTGATTTGGATTATAGTACGATGACGGATTTCCTTTCCTTTGATATTGTCTTGAAGAAACAGCTTTCAAAGAATCAATTTTTCTTTTTTGGTCTAATGACAACTGGTCATCATAGCTTAACAAGCTGTCATTTTCTTTGTCCAATCCATCAAGCATTGTTCTGTTATCCTCTTTTTTGAAAAATGCATCATAGGCATCATTTTTTGTCATGATGGAATCTTGAGTTTCTCCTAAAGAAAGGGAAAGCTCTTTGGGTTTCTCATTCTGTGATGGATCTTCTTTGGTAAACTGAGCGCCCACATATACAAAAAGCAATAGAAATGGCAATGCCAAAAGAGGCAGAATATATTTCTTCTGTTTGAAATCAATTTTTTTAATGTCCATGTTGCAATTGTTGGTATTGGTTATACAGATATTCAATTCTGAGACTGTCTTTTTTTTGTAAATCGTTTTGGTCCCTTTTTACTTTTAAAGTCTTGAGTTCGGTCACTATTTTTTCCATTTCTTTTTCGTTGTTTAGCGTTGTATTTTGGGTGGTATTGCTTTTGGAATAAAGAACAGAAGGCTTTATTTTAAATGCAGTTTCAGAAGGGAAGAAGATTCCCTG
>DAMDNI010000075.1:0-11895 GCA_032083825.1 Bergeyella sp.
GAATACAAATGTGAAGTCATTTTCCTGCTTGTCTTTAATGGAAACCGGAAGGAAATATTTCGGAGTGTACGGAATATTGTCTTTTGAAAATTCTGCAGGCTTATTGTTTTTATCTGCATAAATCCTGAACATTGAGAAATCTCCTGTATGTCTCGGCCATACCCAATTATCAGTATCCGAACCGAATTTTCCTATGGATGAAGGCGGCGCACCAACCAAACGGATATCTTTGTAAGTATCAATGACATAAGCATAATATTTATTACCATAATACATTGATTTTACTACGATTTTCTGATAATCTTCAATTTTTTGTGATTTTTTGTAAGCGTCGATATTAGCTGCTACTTTTTCTTCAAGCTCTTTTCCGGTAAGATTTTCAGTTCCGGGTAAAATCTGTGCTGAAACATCTTTAATATCTGCAATAAAATCTACCGTAACGCCCGGATTCGGAAGTTCTTCACCCATATTTTTCGCCCAGAAACCATTGGTCAAAAGGTCATTCTCTACGGTAGAATGAGATTGTATATTGTCATAGCCGCAATGATGATTGGTCAAAAGCAAGCCTTTTGGAGAAATGATTTCCGCAGTACAGCCTCCGTCAAACTGAACCACTGCATCTTTAATAGAAGGTTTTGAAGTATCAAAAATCTGCTTGGCAGAAATCTTCATTCCTAGATCTTTCATTTCCTTTTCATTCAGCTCTGTCGGGATCCACATTCCGCCGTATTGCTGAGAGATTCCCAGCGAAAAGCTGAAAAATGCCGAAGCAATCAAAAAATTACGTTTTATCATTACAAAAAAATTTGCCTAAAAGTACGCATTTTAAATTTTTCAGAGAAAAGAAAAACCCTTTCAGGAAATCTGAAAGGGTATGCTAAATTTCAATATTTTCTATCCGGGAATTTCTTCTACCAAAATCTCATTTCCGGATTTATCATAATAGCTGCACGTCATTTTATCCATTGATACTGTCCATTTTTCGATTCCTGACTTTGCACAGTCTTCACAAAAGGTAATATAATCGGTTTTCCCTTGCTGATGTGCTTTCAAATCATTTTTGAATTGTTGCGGATTAGAATTTTCTGAAATCTCAAACGCTTCATATTTTGAAACAGTTGAGGTTTTAAAATCATTTTCACCAAAATAATCGGTGTGCCCATCGGAAACAAAAGTTTCATAATAAGTAACTCCCAAATTTTTAATTTCCTGAATATAAGCCGGAAAATCTGCTCCGGATTTCACTTTGCTGTGCGCTTCTTTGATTTGTTCTATTGTAAACATTTTCATTATTTTTTATCCTGCAAAAGTACAAATCATTCTGCAATTTTTCATTTCTTAAAATCCATATTCTGGATTCTCACTGCATTCAGAATTGCCAATAAAGCGACACCTACATCTGCAAAAACGGCTTCCCACATTGTTGCAAGACCTCCTGCTCCCAAAACCAGAACAACGGCTTTCACGCCAAAGGCAAGAAAAATATTCTGCCAAACGATTTTTTTCGTCTCTTTTCCTATTTTTATTGCCAACGGAATTTTTGAAGGTTTATCATCCTGAATCACAACATCTGCGGTTTCAATCGTTGCATCGCTTCCCAATCCGCCCATTGCAATGCCAACATCGCTCAATGCAATTACCGGCGCATCATTTACACCATCTCCGACAAAAGCAACAGTCTGGTTATTTGCTTTGATTTCTTTTACTTTGTTTACTTTGTCTTCCGGAAGCAGATCTCCGAAAGCATTTTTAATGTTTAATTTTTTCGCAGCTTCATGAACGACGGCTGATTTGTCTCCGCTTAGCATTGTAGTTTTGACTCCAAGTTTCTTTAATTCTGATATGGCTTTGGAAGCGTCTTCTTTGATCTGGTCAGAAATCGTGATATAGCCTGCAAATTTTCCATCAAATGCGAGAGCAATCAAAGTTTCTGAAAATGTGGAATGATTTACATTATTTTTGATTCCGAACTTCTCCATCAGCTTGAAATTACCGGCAAGGAATTCTTTTCCGTTGATGTTTGCTTTCAGACCATGCCCGGCGATTTCTTCTGCATTTTCCAGCTGAACTGTATGATCGATTCCTCCGGAATATTCATGGATGGCTGTTGCAATCGGGTGTGTAGATTTGCTTTCAAGAAGGTTCAAATATTTTAAAATTTCTTCTTGGTTAAAACCCGGTTCTATAAAAACCTGGTTCACTTTGAAAACGCCCTCTGTTAAAGTTCCGGTTTTATCCATCACCACATTTTGGATCTGTGATAAACTATCCAGGAAATTGCTTCCTTTAAATAGAATCCCGTTTTTGCTTCCTGCTCCGATTCCTCCAAAATAACCAAGCGGAATGGAAATTACTAATGCACAAGGACAGGAAATAACAAGAAAAATCAAAGCGCGGTACAGCCAGTCTTTAAAATCATAATGATCTACAAAAAAGTAGGGCAGCAGGCAAATTCCGACCGCAAGAAATGTTACAATGGGAGTATAAATCTTCGCAAATTTCCTGATGAAAAGTTCGGTTTTGGCTTTTTGTGAGGTTGCATTCTGAACCAGCTCCAGAATCCTGGAAAGCTTGGAATCTTTGAATTCTTTTTTAATGATAATTTCGGAAACCGAATTCAGATTAATCATTCCTGCCAGAACTTCATCGCCTTTTTTCTTGGTGTCAGGTTTGCTTTCGCCTGTTAAAGCCGAAGTATTGAAAGATGCTTTTTCTGAAATCAATTCTCCATCCAAAGCTAGTTTTTCCCCGGGTTTCAGTTGGATGATCTGTCCTGGTTTTGCATCTCCTGCTTTAACAATTTTAGGCTGGTTATTTTCCAGAATGGTCACTTCATCGGGACGCTGATCGAGTAAAGTTTTAATATTTTTCTTGGCTTTCTGCACTGCCAATCCCTGAAAATTTTCACCTACGGAATAAAACAGCATCACCGCAACTCCTTCAGGAAACTCACCAATGGCAAACGCACCGATTGTGGCAATTGACATCAGGAAAAATTCTGAAAAAATATCTCCGTAACGAATACTTTCATAAGCTTCTTTTAAAACAGGAAGCCCGACCGGAATGTAAGCAACGATGTATAATGCAAGCCGAATCCAACCAATAAACCATTCAGGTTTGATAAAATAATCAAGTACAACTCCCATCATTAAAATCACAAACGAGATAATTGCAGGCAAAAACAACTGAAAAATGGTTTTATCCGAAGATTCATGAGAATGGTCGTGATCATGATGATGACTTTCTTCGTGTGTATGTTCTTCGGAACAGCAGGCGCAGGCTGGTTTTGTTTTTTTATGTTGAGTTTCTGTTGAACAGCATTCTTTTGACATAATATTCAATTTTCAGGCAAAAGTACAAACTGGCAGAATGCAACACTATTGCAAAGATTTAAGTAAATAAAGAATTCTGTTTAAATCCATTTTAATTTTGAGGCTAGTGTACAGGCTTCTGTCGTATTGCTGACGCGCATTTTCTCAAGAATATTCTGACGGTGACGATTAACTGTATTGACGCTTATGAAAAGTAACCCTGCAATTTCTTTACTTCTTTTCCCGGATTGTATCATTTTAAGGATTTCTTTTTCACGTGAAGAAAGAAAATCTGAATTTTCAACTTCTGTCTGCTGGATAATTGTTCCTTCGGAAGTATTAATAATCATTCCGATGTAATCAAGTGCAGGGAAAAAATCAAAATGATAAAGACAAAGAGCAAGTTCCACATTCTTATGATGGGCATCTGAGAAATAAAACATTTTGTGAATTAATGACTTTTGTTTTCCGCAAATACGCAATTTACTCACAACACAAAAATCTTTACGCTCCTCAAAAGGAATTGTTTTAATAAACTGAAAAAACTGAAGCTCCAAAATATGCTTTTGCAAAACATCATCTGCTTCCAAAATATCGAATAATTCTTCTTCCCAAATGCTTTCAATCTCAAGTACATTTTTATTCTGAAAGATGTTCAGCTCTTCTGCCATTTTCCCTGAATACACGTAGCTTTTATTGTTTTTAAGATCGCTCAGGATCGCAATTCCGTTTTCAAGTTCCACAAAATATTTTGCGAAAAGTTGGCATTTTTCCAGCTTCGATTTCCCATTTTCTTTTTCGAAAATAAAATTCTGCTGCAACAATTGGTCACTCAAATCAGACTGAATATTTTTCATCCCTAAAAATGGTTATTTTTCAGTATTGATTACTGAATTTTAAGCTTATAAATTTGCCTTGTCATCATGTAAAAATACAATGAATAATCTAAACGAAAAAGAAAAAGCCAGACTTGGACAACTATACAACGCAAACTTTGATCCTGTTTTGATTGAAGAAAGGCAGCAATGCAAAGAAACCTGCTTTGAATACAATCAGACTTCGCCTTCCAAAACGGAAGAAAGGAAAAATTTAATCAAAAAACTATTTGGAAAAACGGGAGAGAATTTTCTTATCGAACAGCCTTTTTATTGTGATTACGGCTACAATATCGAGATTGGCGAAAATTTTTATATGAATGTGAATGTCGTGATTTTGGATGGAGCAAAAGTGACTTTCGGAGACAATGTTTTTATTGCGCCAAACTGTGGTTTTTATACAGCAGGACATCCTTTTGATACAGAACAGCGCAACCAGGGTTTAGAATATGCGTATCCGATTACCATCGGGAACAACGTCTGGATTGGAGCCGGATGCAGCATTCTTCCCGGAGTTTCCATTGGTGACAATACAGTAATCGGAGCAGGAAGCGTGGTTACAAAAAATATTCCTGCTAATGTTTTAGCAGTGGGAAATCCGTGCCGTGTCATTCGTGAAAATATAAATTAAAAAAAATAAAATATGAAACAAATACTCATCGCTTCTGCTTTTTTTCTGATACTTTTTAACGGATTAAAAGCGCAGTCATTAGAAAAAATGACATGGTTTAATGAACCTCAACAATGGGAAATAAAAGATAAAAAACTCGTCATGAACGTTACTCCACAAAGTGATTACTGGAGAATTTCGCATTACGGTTTTACAGTGGATGATGCACCTTTTTATTATTCAACATACGGTGGCGAATTTGAAACAAAAGTAAAAATCACCGGAGATTACAAGGCACGTTTTGACCAAATGGGCATCATGTTGAGAATTGACAAAGAAAATTACATCAAAGCCGGAGTAGAATTTGTAGATGGAAAATTCAATCTAAGTACCGTTGTTACTCATAAAACAAGCGATTGGAGTGTTATTGTCCTTGAAAAAACACCTCCTTTTGTCTGGATAAAAGCTATACGAAGACTAGATGCTGTGGAAATATTTTATTCTTTTGACGATAAAGAATATGTAATGATGCGAAATGCTTATTTGCAGGATAATACAACTGTAATGGTTGGTTTTATGGCAGCAAGCCCGGACGGAAATGGCTTCAAAGCAACTTTCTAGAATTTTTCGGTAAAACATCTTCCGGATCAGCGCCGCCTGGAATGGCTGAAGAAAAATTAAGATTAAACAAAATTTTCTATGCAGTTTTTACAAATTCCGTTAGCAACAAATTTCAGCTCTTTGATCAGATAATCGGAAGGAAGCTTAATATTGTTAAAATTAACATCATCTAAACAGGTGGTGTTTTTGCATTCTGTACAATAAAAATGAAGATGATAATCATGATGATGCTCTTCATTGCAATCGTCATGGCAAAGCAGATATTGTGTAGTATTGTTTTCCTGAATACCATGAATGAGACCTTTTTTTTCAAAAGTTTTCAGGGTTCTGTAAATCGTGCTGCGGTCAGCACTTTCTAAAATCTCTTCAAGCTCGGAAAGCGAAATGGCTTTAGACAAATTCAAAAAAACATCAAGCACCAGCACTCTCATAGAAGTTGCCGGAATACTCTTTTGCTCCAGGATTCTGTTGATTTTTATTGTTTCCATATCAGAAACTCTTTATAATACTACAAAAATACGTCATTCCGAATAAACTCTTGCTTAAAAAACCTTTGCATGAAATTAAATAAAATGAAAAGTTTCTAAATACAGAAGCATATTTCTCATATACAACGAGTTTAAAATTATATATTTTTTGAAAAAAATGCTGTAATAAGTTCAGTGATAAAGCGTGTAATTTCGTCAAAGAAATCATTGAATATGGAAAATACTGAAAGACTACAGAAATACGAGTATGACGAATATACTGTTGTGACAAATTTCGAAACTTTTGAAGATGCTGAAAATTATGCCCATCAGCACAACGGAGAACTCCTTGAGGTCGGATTTACAGATGGTTCCGACAATCCGATGCCGGATTCTACAGGAAATCTTATTGCCCAGCGACAAACTTTTGCGGTGGGGCTTCCGTCCGAATATACGGTCATTTATTCCCACGACAAAAGATTTCAGCAAATGGCTGAAGAAATTCTTGAAGAAATGAAAGAAAAAGAAAATGATGTTGCTCCGGAAGACTGGCTCGCTGATCAGAATATCGCAACAGGAGACCGGATTATTATTTTGAGAGATGGTGAAATCAACACGGTAAGTACACGCGAAAGAATCAAATTCCTGATGCGCGGAAATCTTTATGAAATTGCAGTAAAAGTGCCTATTACTTAACATCAATCCAACTTCATATAGTTAGCCTGCCATTCGACATGAATGGCAGGCTTTCTTTTCTAAAACATAGGATGGCTGTTCGCAGATTTTTCAGGAACCAATTCGTGTACATCCCAATGCTCTGCAATTTTTTTATCCTGAATTCTGAAAATATCAATTACAGATTGTACTTTCCCGTCAGGTAAAACTTCTTTTATATGCAAAAAAACCAAATCGCCTTCTGCAGCAATATGCTGAACATCTACCTTGGTTTTCGGAGCATCTTTTAACCATATTTTTACTGCTTTTTCAAAAGCTTCGGCTCCATCTGCAACACTTGGATTGTGCTGAATATAGGTTGGTAAAAGATAATGATCAATATTGGTAAAATCTTTATCCCCAAATATTTTCTGATAAAAATCGGTCACCAGTTTTTTGTTGTAATCCAGCTCAGATTGTGGTGTTATTTTCTTTTGAGCGGTAAGCCCTGAGGAAAGAAAAAGAAATCCTAATACTACAATTGCAATTGTTTTTTTCATTGTAAAAATTTTTAAGAAATTAAATATTCCTGCAAAGATATATAAATGTAATAAAAATTGTTACAATTTGTGATTTTCTTGATCTATGATAAGAGATCCAAAAACTGCTGCTCATCAAGAATTGTAATGCTTCCGAGGCTCTGTGCTTTTTTCAGCTTGCTTCCTGCCTTTTCGCCGACAACAAGATAATTGAGATTTTTTGATACTGCAGAAATGTTTTTCCCATTATGTTTTTCCACCATTTCTTCGGCTTGTTCTCTTGTAAAGAGTGACAGTTTCCCTGTGAAAAGAAACGTTTTCCCTTCCAAAACATTTGATAAAATCTCATTTGTATTTTCCCCTTTTTCTAATTGAACGCCATAAGATTTCAATCGTTCAATCATCAGGATATTTTCAGGATTCCGGAAAAACTCATTGATGCTGACAGCGATTTTCATCCCGATATCTTCAACCTGGCAAAGCTCTTCCAAAGTTGCATTTTTCAGTTCATCGATTGTAGAAAAATTCTTCACTAATTTTTTCGCAACAGTTTCTCCAACGTGTTTAATGCCTATTCCGTAAAGCACTTTTTCAAAAGGGATTTCTTTTGATTTTTCGATTCCGTCAAGAATATTCTGAGCGGATTTTTCAGCCATTCTTTCAAGTGGAAGCAATTGTTCTTTTGTCAAAGTGTAAAAATCTGCAGGATTTTCGACCAATTTTTCTCTGTAAAGCTGTTCAATGGTTTCACCTCCAAGATTTTCAATGTTTAACGCTTTTCTGGAAACATAGTGAATCATCCTTCCAACAACTTGAGGCGGGCAATGCAGCTCATTCGGGCAAAAATGAATTGCCTGATCTTCGATTTTCACAAGTTCAGTGCCACATTCCGGGCAATTTTTGATGTACTGAATCGGTGTTTGCAGAAGTGTTCTTTTCTCAGTATTCACACCAACAATCTTTGGAATAATTTCGCCGCCTTTTTCTACATATACGAAATCATGTTCATGCAAATCCAGTTTTTTAATAATATCTTCATTATGAAGAGAAGCTCTCTTTACAATTGTTCCGGCTAACAGAACCGGTTTCAGATTGGCAACTGGCGTGATGGCACCGGTTCTTCCGACCTGGTAAGATACGCTTTGCAATTCGGTTTCTACTTTTTCTGCCTTGAATTTGTAAGCCATTGCCCAACGCGGCGATTTTGCAGTATAACCGAGCTGCCTTTGCTGCTTCAAGGAATTGACTTTCAATACAATCCCATCGATTTCAAAAGGAAGTTTATGACGTTCCGTATCCCAATAATTGATGAATTCTTTTACTTCATCTAACGTTCTGCACAATTTTGCCTGATCTTCAGAAACTTTAAAACCCCAGCTTTTGGCTTTTGCAAGAATGTCCCAATGTGTTTCTGCCGGAAATTCGTCCGAAATATACTGGTACAAAACGGCTGACAATCCTCGTTTTCTCACTTCTCCTGAATCCTGCATTTTTAGGCTTCCGCTTGCAGTATTTCTTGGATTCATAAAAGGATCGAGCCCTTCTTCTTCTCGAAGTTTATTGATTTTTTCGAAGTTTTTTCTTGTCAAATAAATTTCTCCCCGAATAAAAAACCTTTCCGGGAAATCACCTTTCAGTTTCAACGGAACATCAGAAATCGTTCTTACATTATGGGTAATTTCGTCTCCCTGAAAACCATCACCTCTTGTTACTGCCTGCAGTAATTTTCCGTTTTCGTACAGGATAGAAATAGATGCGCCGTCATATTTCAGCTCGGCCACAAATTCAACAGGCTCATCAATCGTGCGGAAAATACGTTTTTCCCAATCTTCGAGATCATCAAAATCATAAGAATTATCCAGAGAATACATTCTGTATTGATGCTGGACAGTAGGAAAATTTTTCGTAATTCCACCGCCCACACGAAGCGTTGGAGAATTGGCATCAAAGAACTCCGGGTAAGCAGCTTCCAGCTCCTGAAGTTCTCTCAGCTTTGCATCAAATTCAAAATCTGAGATCGAAGGCTCATCCAGAATATAGTAACTGTAATTATGCTGGTGAAGCTCTTCACGAAGCTGCTCTATCTTTTGTAAAATGTTTTCGGACATGGAAAAATATTTAACGCAAAAATAACCAAAACAACCAGAATCCCTGAAAATAAAATCAGTATTTTAGTTGTCTCAAAATCTAAACAATGAAGAATGTCTTTTGTTTTTTAAGCCTTATTTCTATTATGTCTCTCCATGCACAAACCCAAATAATTGCTCACCGCGGTTTTTGGAATACACAGCCGAAAACTTCCGAAAACTCCATCAAAGCATTAGAAAACGCCCAGAATATTAAAGTTTATGGTTCAGAATTCGATATCCATATGACCAAAGATGGTAAACTCATCATCAATCACGATGAACATCATGGAAAAATGGAAATTTCTGAAACCGATTTTTGTAAACTTAAAAAACTAAAACTTTCGAACGGGGAAAAAATCCCTACTTTGAAAAAATATCTTAAACAGGGGAAAAAAGATCCTTCAGTAAAATTGATTATCGAAATAAAACCCGCAAAATCAAAAGACCGCGAAAACGAAATCGTAACAAAAGTGCTGAAAACCGTAAAAGATCTGGATATGGAAAACCAAAGTGATTATATCTCTTTCAGCCTCAACATATGTAAAGAAATAAAGAAGCAAAACCCGGCTGCAAAAGTTCAGTATCTGGAAGGAAATCTTTCTCCTGAGCAAATCAAATCGGAAGGTTTGGACGGAATTGATTACCATTACAGTGTTTTCGAAAAACATCCGGACTGGATTTCTGAAGCTAAAAAATTAGGATTAACAACTAATGCATGGACCGTGAATGATATTGAAATCTTCAAAAAACTATCTGATTCGGGAATTGATTTTATTACGACTAATACACCCGATGTTTTCCAGCAACAGAATCGATAATTTAATTTTTACAAATTTAGACCCCAAATAAATTAGGGTTAAATGATTCATATTTCATTTTTTTTAAATTTTTGTTTTACTTTTGCAGGGTAAAAATAAAATCAACATGAAAATTGAAAAACGCTGGATCATTTCTTTTATCATCATTGCTGTAGTGTGTATTTCCGGGCTTTTCTGGCCAGGAATTGAAACCACAAATGCCTCAGGCGAATTTTTGAGTGAAGAAAATATTGTAGGAGCTGATGTCGCATGGATTTTGGCAGCAGCCGGACTTGTTCTTTTGATGACACCCGGGCTTTCGTTCTTTTATGGAGGAATGGTAGGGAAAAAGAATATCATTTCAACCATGCTGCAGAGCTTTGTTGCTTTGGGTGTAATTTCTATTTTATGGGTTGTAGTCGGTTTTTCACTTTCTTTCGGAGATTCTTTAGGATTTACGATAAACGGGGAACACTACGGAATCATTGGAAACCCAACCAGCTATCCATTTTTCAACAACGTGGGAATGTTTCCTCATAAAGCGATGGCTTCCACAATCCCATTTGTATTATTTGCTTTATTTCAAATGAAATTTGCCGTCATCACTCCAGCTTTAATTACGGGATCGTTTGCAGAACGGGTGAGATTTGTATCTTATCTATTGTTCATGGTTTTATTCAGCCTTGTTATTTACACACCACTTTGCCACATGGTCTGGCACCCTGACGGACTTTTAAATAAATATTTCGGAGTAAAAGATTTCGCCGGAGGAACTGTTGTACATATGAGCGCAGGTTTTGCAGCGCTTGCAGGAGCTTTAGTGATCGGGAAAAGAAGAAATCCTCATCATGAACCGTCAAACATCCCGTATGTGCTTTTAGGAACAGGAATGCTTTGGTTTGGATGGTTCGGCTTCAATGCCGGTTCAGCTCTTTCTGCAAATGCAACTGCAGCAATGGCATTCGGAACTACGACAATTGCATCAGGTTCCGCAATGCTTACGTGGATATTTTTTGACAGGCTTAATGGTAGAAAAGTTTCCGCTTTAGGCGCATGTATCGGAGCTGTAGTTGGTTTAGTAGCCATTACTCCGGCTTGCGGATTTGTGACAATTCCTGAAAGTTTATTCATAGGATTTATTTCATCAATTGTTTCCAACACAATGGTAAACTGGAAAAAGCTGAAAGAAGTAGACGATACACTTGATGTATTTGCATGTCACGGAGTTGGCGGAATCATGGGAATGATTATGACCGCAATTCTTGCTCATGGTGAAAACGCGAGCCTTCTTCACGGTGGTTTTGGTGTTTTTCTCCATCATATGATTGCTTTGGTTCTGGTTTCGTTATTTACATTTTTTGGTTCTATTATCCTGTATAAAATCACGGATGCTATTATTGCTTTAAGAGTAACGGAAGAATCCGAAAATCTTGGACTAGACAGATCTCAGCATGATGAATGCATTAACATTTAATTATGCTGAATTATCGAATTGCAATCTTTGATGACCTTCCAAGAATTGTGGAAATTTATAATTCCATAGTTGCTTCGAGAATGGTAACAGCTGATTTGGAAACAGTTTCTGTTGAAAGCAGAATAGACTGGTTTTATGAGCATCATCCTTCAAAACACCCGATCTGGATTGTGCAAACCGAAACGGGAGAAATTGTAGGATGGTTAAGCTTCACCCCTTTTCACAGCAGGTGCGCATACGACATTACTTCTGAAATAAGCATCTATTTGGATGAGCAATTCCGTGGAAAAGGATTCGGAAAAGAAATCCTGAATTACGCTATTCACATTGCCCCGAACTTTGGAATCCGGAATATTGTCAGTCTTATTTTCGGACACAATGTTCCGAGCCTGAACCTCTTTAAACATTTCGGATTTGA
>DAMDNI010000076.1:0-11870 GCA_032083825.1 Bergeyella sp.
CTCTTTCTTCTAAATGCTTGAAATGCGGAATCTGAAGCTTTCTGCATTTAAAAAAAAGATTGGAATACTTTACGATATCAATATCAATTATCCTATCAGAAAAGTATCCATTCACTGCACTATCTTCCGTTCGTCCCATTTCTGCTTCAATTTTTTTTATTTCTTTTAGAAGCTTTAAGGGCGAAAGAGATGTATTTATCAGTATTGCAAAATTAAAAAAATAATTTGAACTACAAAATTCTACCGGTATTGTTTCCAATATTTGAGTGCGTTTCAGGATATTTCCCAGATGCTTTTCAATTTTATCCAGCGCAGAAAAAATATTCTTTTTTCTGTCACCAAGATTTGAGCCTAGTAACAAAATAGCATTATATTGCGACATATTTGGAAATTAAAATTTTTATGAAAAGTTTTTTTAAAAGTGTATTTGCTAATATCGTAGCCATCTTTATTGTATGCTTTATCTGCTTTGCAATGTTTATCATCATCATTGCAATGGGAGCTGCCGGCGAAAGTTCAGGTGCAAAAGTAAAGAAAAATTCTGTACTTACTTTGGATTTCCGTACGCATGTTATTGACAGCCCTTCAGAAGATCAGGACGATTTTTTTGCATTTAATAATAAGGATAAGAATCTTTTGGTCTATGATATTGTTGAAGCAATAAAAAATGCTGAAAAAGATGATAATATTAAAGGAATCAGTATTGAGGCAGATAATATTATGGCAGGAATGACTCAGATTGATGACATCCGTAATGCATTGGAAAACTTTAAAAAATCCGGAAAATTTGTGTATGCGTACGGTAATAATGTGTCCCAAAGAGCTTATTATTTAGGATCTGTTGCAGATAATTATTATCTGAATCCTTCCGGTGGAATTGATCTGAAAGGCCTATCCGCCGAAGTTACCTATTTTAAAGATTTTACTGACAAATATGGGATTGGTGTTGAAGTTATTCGTCACGGTAAATATAAAGCAGCTGTTGAACCGTTTTTAAGAAATGATATTTCACCTGAAAACCAAGAGCAACTTTCAGTGTTATTGAATGATGTATGGGGCAAGATTTCTCAAAAAATAAGTACTTCCAGAAAAATTGATCCGGCTCAGTTTAAAACTGTTGTGGATAGCCTTTACGGGATTATTCCGAATCTAAGCATTCAGCACAAATTAGCAGATAAAATGATTCAGAAATCGGAATACGATCAGTTTATTAAGTCCAAACTGAAGCTTTCCGAAAAGGATAAACTGAATAAAATTTCTTTTTCCAGATATATTCAGTCATTTAAAAAGCAGGATAGCGATCCGGATAACCAAATTGCAGTTTTGTATGCTTCAGGTTCTATTAATAATGGGGAAGGATATGATGCTATTTATTCTCAGAATTTTATAAAACATATCAAAGAACTGGCAGAAAATGACAACGTAAAAGCGGTTGTTTTCAGAATCAATTCTCCTGGCGGAAGTGCAAATGCATCTGATGAGATTCTTTTTGAGCTCCAGCAGCTGAAAAAGAAAAAGCCTGTCATTGTTTCATTTGGTGATTACGCAGCTTCTGGCGGTTATTATATTGCAATGGCAGCGGACAAAATTTATTCTGAACCCAATACCCTTACCGGTTCAATCGGAGTTTTTGGCGTGATTCCTAATTTTAAAGAGTTGGCCAATAAAAACGGAATCCGTTCTGACGTAGTGCAGACCAATGCCAATTCTGCAATGTATTCTCCGTTAACCGGACTTTCTGCAGGTTCCGTAAATATGATGACTAAAAGTGTAGAACAGACCTATAAACGGTTTGTATATTTCGTTACCCAGAACCGTAAAAAAACTTTTGAACAAATTGATGAAATTGGCGGAGGAAGAGTCTGGAGCGGGACCAAAGCAAAGGAACTGGGTTTGGTAGATGAGTTGGGAACTCTGCAGGATGCAATTAAATATGCAGCAAAACAGGCAAAAGTTTCTGACTACAATGTTGCATCATATCCTAAAAAGAAAACCACTTTTGAACAGATATTTGAAGATATGGATGAAGACCAAATCTCCGCAAAATTCATGAAGAGCAAATTAGGCGAAGACCAATACAGAACTTTTGAGATGCTTACAAATCCTAAAGTTCAGAACAGTATTCAAATGGCGATGCCTTACAAAATTGGGTTCTAGATTAGCATTCCATTAAATTAAATTAAATTAAATTATAAAAAAAACCGGATTCAAATTTTTGAAGCCGGGTTTTAATTTTTATTAACTCTTTTTTGTAGCCATTCCATAGAGCCAGAGTACAATAAGAGCTCCGCCGATTGCTAAAATCCAGCTTCTCGGATTCCAGAAGGAATCTACGTCTCCCCAATGTAACAGATATACACCAATTGCTCCGCCTACAAAAGCTCCTACAATTCCTAAAATAATTGTGATAATCCAGCCTCCGCCTTGATTACCGGGCATAATTGCTTTTGCGATTGCTCCCGCAAGAAGGCCAAAAATGATCCAAGTTAAAATTCCCATAGTTTCAAATTTAATATTAATATTTAGTTGATAACCTATTTCAAAAATAAGTTTAATATGATTTTGAAACTAAAGTTATTAAAATTTTATAATAAAAAAATGAAATCTTTAAAAAATTAATTTTTTGTAAAGAAAGATTCTACGAATTCTTTTCCGTTAAACAGCTGTAGATCGGTCATTTTCTCCCCGACGCCAATATATTTTACCGGAACCTGAAACTGATCTGAAATCCCGATTACTACTCCGCCTTTTGCGGTTCCGTCAAGTTTGGTGACGGCAAGCGCATTTACTTCTGTTGCTGCGGTAAATTGTTTCGCCTGCTCAAAAGCATTTTGCCCTGTAGAGCCGTCCAAAACCAAAAGTATTTCGTGCGGAGCATCAGGAATTACTTTCTGCATTACTCTCTTGATTTTTGTAAGCTCATTCATCAGGTTTATTTTGTTGTGCAGCCTTCCTGCAGTATCGATGATGACAACATCGGCATTTTGGGCAACAGCACTCTGAACCGTATCAAAAGCGACAGAAGCAGGATCGCTCCCCATATTTTGCTTTACAATCGGAACTCCGACTCTTTCGCTCCAGATAACAAGCTGGTCAACTGCGGCAGCACGGAAAGTGTCTGCAGCTCCGAGGACAACTTTCTTGCCTTGAGACTTAAACTGATGTGCTAATTTCCCTATTGTTGTGGTTTTTCCGACACCATTCACTCCGACAACCATAATGACATATGGCTTTTTGGATTCATCAATATTGCCTGTTTCGGAATGTGGATTTTCCAAAAGAAGTTCTGTGATTTCTTCTCTTAGGATACGGTCGAGTTCATCAGTATTGACGTATTTGTCACGGGCTACGCGTTCTTCAATTCTTTCAATGATTTTGATGGTTGTAGAAGCGCCAACATCTGAAGCGATAAGGATTTCTTCAAGGTCATCAAGTACTTCATCATCTACTTTGCTTTTTCCGACCACGGCTTTGGTCATTTTCTCAAAAAATCCGGTTCTTGATTTTTCAAGCCCTTGATCCAATGATTCTTTTTCTTCTTTATTAAATATTTTTTTAAACCAACTCATATATAAGATTTGAGATTTGAGATTTGAGATTTGAGATTTCAAACCTTTTAATCGGTATTAATTTTTATTTCGGACACAAATATAACAAAAAAACTACCCGGAAATTCGGATAGTTTTTTGTATTTTATATGAGGCTGAATTATTTTTTCAAATAACTGTCAACTTCATCAGCGTTCATTACTTTTTCTTCGAAAACGTAAGCTCCGGATTTAGAAGACTTAGTCATTTTCACTACTTTGGTCATTTTTTTAGACTGACCTGACTGTAGGGTTGCTACTACTTTTTTTGCCATTGTAAAATATCTTTAAAAAATGATTACTTAATTTCTTTGTGAACAGTATACTTTTTCAGAACCGGATTGTATTTTTTAAGCTCCAGTCTGTCTGTAGTATTTTTTTTGTTTTTAGTGGTGATATATCTGCTCATTCCGGCAGCACCGCTTTCTTTATGTTCTGTACATTCAAGGATTACCTGAACTCTGTTTCCTTTTTTTGCCATGATTTCTTAATTATTTAATAAATCCGTTTCTGGTTGCTCTTTCTAATGCTTCTTCGATACCAATTTTATTGATAACTCTCAATCCGTGTGCAGAAACTTTCAAAGTAACGTGCTTTTCTTGCTCCGGAAGGTAAAATTTCTTCTCCAATAAGTTGATTTCAAAACGTCTTTTCGTTTTGTTATTAGCGTGAGAAACGTGGTTACCAACCATTGCACGCTTTCCTGTTATTTGGCAAATTCTTGACATATCTCGATGTTCTTATTTACTTCTTTAATATTTGAGAGTGCAAAATAACGAATAATTTTTCAGATAGGCAAACTTTTAAAATTATTTCTCCAAATATTTCCTGAAAAATTATCCGTATCCCATCAGGAAACTGAACAGAATGATTCCTAGTACAATAAGGGAAATGATGACATACGTAAAATCTCTTTCTTTAAGGTAACCTGCCAGAGCAAAAATAATTCTTACTACAGGAGTAAAAATCAACAGCAAAATCCCAAGCTGAATAATCCCCATACCTTCAAAATGAATGAGCGATTTCCAGAAATGATGGAAAACCCTTTCGTGTGTGATTTCGAGTTCTTCGTAATTGTCAGGCATTTTAAAGCCTTCGAGAAAAAGTTTCACAAAACCGATCAATGATACGGAAACTGACAAAATTACTCCAATCCGCAGAAGATTTCCAACGGAACGGTTCAAATCAAGATCTGTAAAATGTTTCCTTCTCATTTGAAATTTTTATTGATCCCGTTGTACATCATATAAATGGAAACTGCTGTGACTACGATTGCAAAAACGGCTTTGAGTTTTTTGGTTTTGGAAACCATCAATGTTTTCGAACCGATATAGCTTCCGACAATTACTCCGATTAAAACAGGAGCTGTGATTACCGGAATGATTTCACCACGCTGAAAATAAATCAGCGTACTTGCAACTGCTGTAACACCAATCATAAAATTACTGGTCGTGGTGGAAACTTTAAAGGGAAGCTTCATTAAATTATCCATCGCCAGAACTTTCAGTGCGCCGGAACCGATTCCTAAAAGACCGGACATGACGCCTGCAAAACACATCAGCAAAAATCCCGGAACAGTGTTTCTTGCAGAATAAGTTTTTACAACTCCTCCTTTATCGGGGAAAGTCCCATATAGTTTGAGCTTGTCTTCTAGGCTTCCTTTTATGCGTGGTTCCTGATGGTCAGGTTTTCCTTTTAACCCCATTAAAACTGTGAAAATTAAAAGGCTTGCGAAAATAATGGCAATGGTATTCCCGTTTAAATTTCCGGAAATTAAAGCTCCGCCAATTGCGCCTATTGTAGTGGCGATTTCCAGGAACATCCCGATTCTCATATTGGTAAATCCTTCTTTTACGAAAGCAACGGCTGCGCCGGACGATGTTCCGATTACGGAAATTAAAGAAGCGCCGATTGCATAATGTACGGGAACATCAAAACCAAGTGTAAGTAGAGGAATGATAATAATGCCTCCGCCCAAACCTGTAAGTGCGCCTAATAAACCCGCAGAAACTGCTCCGATAAAAAGAATAAGTATCTCTGACATCGGACAAATATAATCAGATTCCGTATTTAATGCAAAAAATGGAATGTAAAAATTCGGAATTAATATCCTATAAAATTAGTATAGTATTGGTTTTGTAGGTTTTTTTAGGATTTTATTAAAATTTATTGTTTTTAAACAAATGATAATATTTTTAGGAATATCATAATTCAATTTTTCTTTGGATTTGGAAGTTTCCCTTTCCCTTGTCTCTCCTGAAGCTTTTTAATAAGAAAATAAAAAACCAGAAAACCTAACGAAAAAATAGAAATTCTCGAAAGCAAATCACCTGCTTTTGTATAAAATGTTTCACCTTCATACAAATTGATTTTTGCAAAAAGAGCAGTTTTGTCACCATAAAAAGTGTCTTCCAAAACTTCACCTTTTGCATTGATATGTGCAGAAATTCCGCTATTGGCAGAGCGTGCGATTTCTCTCCTGGTTTCGATGGCGCGCATTCTTGCGTAAGAAAGCAGCTGTTTATGTCCTTCGGTAACGCCCCACCATGAATCATTGGTCATGATTCCCAGAAAATTGGCTCCTTTTTTTACATAATCGGTTACGAATTCTCCATAAATACTTTCGTAGCAAATAATCGGTGCTATTTTTCCTTTATTGTAGGGATTGGAAAATGCAACCCTTTCTTTATCTCTACCCAAAGATGCGACAGTTCCTCCAAGATTCAGCATGGCATCTCCTAAAATTGGTTTCAAAACATTCATATAGGGGAAAATTTCGACACCGGGAACAAGTTTTCCTTTGTGATATACTTCTACTTTTTTGTTCGGGATGATCTGTACAGCAGAATTATAACTTTCTACCCAAATTCCGCTGTTGATTTCGTAAGCATTTTCAGGTTTTTCGTTTTCGCTGAAAAAATAATGGTGAGAAGAAATCCCGCTCTCAAAAACTGATCCCGGGTGTTTTTCAAGAAATGCTTTCACATTATTTAAAAGGACACTCTGTTCAAATCCTGTTTCCGAAATTGAGCCTCTTCCCGGAATTGCAGTTTCCGGAGCCATATAAAAATCAATTTTTCCTGTAGAATTTTTTTCGGCAAGTTCAAGCAGTTCGTTTTGAATGGTGATACTGTCTTTTAAATATTTTTCGTTATAAGGGTCAAGATCCGGCTGAAGCATCAGGACATTCACTTGCCCAACAGGTTTTTCGTCAAATGAATTGTATTTAATTAAAGAAATAATCATTGGTAAAGTTATCAATGAAAATACAAGAGAAGAATTGATGATGAGGTTTTTTCTTTTTCTGCCTGCTTCCCAAATTCTTATTGTATAGAAAATCAGTACATTCACTCCTAAAATCCAGAAACTTCCTCCTGTTGCTCCCAAAGTGTCGTACCATTGGATCAGTTTCGGATATTCGGAAAAGGCATTTCCTAAATTCAGCCAAGGCCATGTCAGCTGCCATCCAAGGTGGAACTTCTCAAAACTCATCCATATGGCAATGAAAAAGGCTAATCCCCAATAAGTTCCCTGAGCATTTTTATACCAATGATATAGCTGAAAAACCAAAGAATATAAGAGCGAATTTACCAGAACAGGAAACATAACGGCCATTAAAGAATTGCTGCCATCCGGATTTTTAGAGCCATAAAGCCAACCCGTTGTCACAATGTTCCAAATGATAAAACAAAGGTAAGAAAGCCCGAAAACTACCCAGCTTTTTCTTTTGAAACCAGAAAATTTTGAAATATCATGCTCCATCATCAACAGCGGAACCAGAGCGATAAATATAAAAAACGGAACTCCGTAAGTCGGCCAGGAAACACTTAATAAAAGTGCTGAGATCAGCGAAAGGAAAATATATTTCATTAAACTTTTGTTTTAAAGAAAACCATTGTTTTCAGGAAGTACAAATGTAAGTTTTTTTGAAATGAATACCTTTGTGATGATGTTAAAGAAAATTTACACTTTTTTAATTTTCCCGTACACTATATTTTTACTGTATCTGATGTTTTTCGGTTTCGGAAGAACACAGATGGAACATAATATAATAAGAGTTGTACCGATTTTTTCGACTATCTCCTTTGTTGAAAACCGCTTTCTTTGGAATGATTGGAAAGGGTTGATTACCAATGTTTTCGGGAATATTGGTATGTTTGTACCATTTGGTTTTCTAGGTTTGATTTTTCCTGAATTTGGAAATTTTAAAAGACTGATGTTTTCATTTCTTTCGATTTTAGTTGTTGTAGAAAGCCTTCAGTATTTCACGAGGCTGGGCGTTTTTGATGTGGATGATATTGTTCTAAATTCTTTTGGTGTCCTGATTGGTTTCTTGGTTTTTCGTAGATTGCCCGTGAATACAGGAAATATTTAATACATTTTTCTGGAATGTAGAAAAGCTTATTTTTTTTAACTTACTTTTTTGCAGTCCGGAACAATTCAGATAATTTTGTAATATGAAATCTTTAAAAGTTGTATTCTTCGGAACTCCTGATTTTGCGAAAGCTTCTCTGGAAGCTATTCATCAATCTCATCACAAAATTGTAGGAGTAGTGACAGTCGCAGACAAACAAGCCGGACGCGGACAGAAAATTCACGAATCTCCGGTAAAAAAATACGCCATCGAACACACGCTTCCAGTTTTTCAGCCGGAAAAATTGAGAAATCCTGTTTTTCTGAACGAAATGAAAAGCCTTGATGCCGATGTTTTCGTAGTTGTTGCATTCCGAATGATGCCGAAAGTTTTGTTTGAAATGCCGGCAATCGGAACATTTAATCTTCATGCCTCGCTTTTGCCGGATTACAGAGGTGCAGCTCCGATCAATTTTGCAATTATCAATGGAGAAAGCAAAACCGGAGCAACTACTTTTTTCATTAACGAGAAAATTGATGAAGGCAATATTCTTTTACAGGAATCTTTGGAGATTTTCCCTGAAGAAAATGCAGGAAGCCTTCATGACAGATTAATGGAAATGGGCGCAGAATTGGTTGTGAAAACATTGGACGGACTTGCCGAGAATTCTATCAAAGAAAAGCCGCAGCCTTTTGTTGAACATCCGAAAAACGCTTTCAAAATTTTTAAAGAAGACATGAAAATCAATTGGCACGAAAATACCAAAAATGTCTATAATTTCATCCGAGGAATGTCACCATATCCTGCAGCTTTTACTACATTAAAAATAGGGGATGAAGAGAAAGGGATGAAGATTTTCAAGGGGAATTATGAGGTAAAGCCACATTCCGAACAGCCGGGAACGATTAAAATGTCAAAAAATGATTTTGGTATCTACACCAAACATGGGATCTATTTTCCACTTGAAGTGCAGCTTGAAGGTAAAAAAAGAATGGAAGTAAAAGACTTCCTGAATGGTTTCCAAGGTCTCTCTTAAAATAATTAATACCTATTCGTTGAGAAAGTTTCTATAAACAAAAAACAGTACAAATGTAATATTTGTACTGTTTTTATTTTTTTCTTGGTTGAAAAGAACGTTATTTCACGATCATTTTTGCAGTGGCTGATCCTTTTTCAGATTTCAATTGCAAGATGTAATTTCCGGCGGCTAGTCCACTTACGGAAATAGATTCTTCTCCTTCATTTTTGGATAATTTCACAGTTTTAATGATTTTCCCTGAAAAGTCATAAACAGAAATAGTTCCGTTTTTAGCATTTGAGAATCGGATATCAGCTGTTCCGTTCAATACCGGATTTTGAAGGATTTTCAATGATACTTTATTGTTCCCGTTCACTTCATCAAGTCCTAACGTTACTTCTTTCACATATGTTGAACTTGTTGCATCCCATACATACCAGCTGTCTTTGGTGACATTTACAATATCTCCGGTTTGCGTTACTCCCAAAGTTCCTGTAGAATTTCCATCTCTGAAGAGGAAGCTTACTTTAGTAATATTAGGGAAAACATACTTGAACCAACCCGGGTTATCAGTGTCTGCTGTCATACTTATAGGTGTTCCCCAGCTTGCAGGAGGTAATGCATTTGAAGGAGAATAATCCCAATAATGGATTTTTGGTGAAGGCCAGTTTGGTGTTGTGGTTGGCGGTTTGAAACGAATGACAATATTAGAAGGAGCCACAAAACTATAAGTTCTTTCTACGACTCCTGATGATAGTCCCTGATCATCAATTGCAATAGCTTTTACAGTTGCGTTTGCAGTAATGCTGATTGCACCAGTATAAACAGCCGATGAAGTAGTCGGTTCTGAACCGTCCAAAGTATATCTGATTGTTGGGGCAATTCCGCTATTGTCTGTTGCGGTAATCGTTATTGATTGTGTTGTTCCTGAAGAGAAAATTCCGCTTGCAGGAGTAATATTAATGACAGGTGCAACATTTACCTGTGCTTTAGACCACACAGAATATTCTGTTCCGCTTGTCACAAGATTCCAGCCGGATCCTGAAGGTGTCCAAGAATAGGAACCTAATTTTACAGCAAGTACAGGTTCTGCATCTGTTGATCTTTTTTTAATATATGCGGCATATATCCCGAAGGTTGCCTGGTCAACTACAACATGGCTGTAAGCATCAACGCCATTTGCTTTTCTGGCTGCCATTAAAAGATTAATCGTTGCTGAATTATTCACATACGTTCTGGTTTTTCCGTCTTTTGAATAAGTTCCTCCATAATAATGAGGAGCCCAGACACAAGGGATTCCCGGATGTGTAAGGATGTAGGAATATGCCTTAAGAATATTACTTCCTGAGAAATACGAATCGTCATGAGCAAATGTATCGTGGTTATCTACAAAAGTTACCGCTTTTTCACTGAAACCGTATTGTCCGGCTAATCCGGGCATTGCAGAACTGTTGAAGCTTCCGTATGAATTGGATTTTAATGCTGAAGATAAATTATAATACAAGGCAAAATCAAAAGCCCCGGAAATATTAGCTCCGCCGCTATAAGTTCCGTTGATCCAATTTTTTAAGGTTTCAGCATTTCCATCCCAGTTTTCACCGACAGAATAGTAAGGCTGGCTTGCGGCAATATAATTTCCGAAATATACAGGTGCGAACCCTTTTGCAACATCCCATCTCCATCCTTTGAAACCCATTGTTTTCAATTTCTGAAGGTATTCTTTAACCCCGTTTTGTACGGTAATATTGGTGTGATCAAGATCCCTTGATCCATCAAAACCTTCTCCGGTGTCAAGAGCTCCTGAAGGTTTGCATCCAGTGTAGGTTGCATTGGTGGCTTCGTCATCTATACAGATAGTTTCGCATCCCCATGTCGGATTTGTAAAATCTGTCCATCCGGTTGTTCCGCTTCTGTGGTTAACAACAATGTCTGCAATCGGATTGATCCCCCTGGAATTCATATTGCTGAGCATTTTTGTCAGCTGCGCTTCAGAGCCCCATGATGTTTGAGTAAAATTAAACCATTCCGTAGGAAAATATCCGACACCTCCAGTAGATGCACTTGCTGGCGGCATCCAGATCATATCAATCCCCAGTGCTTTCAGATTTCCGGCTCTGCTGCCGTAAAATTCATACAAACCGCCTTCAGAAGTGTTTCTGGTTTGTGTATACTCGTCCCAACCAAAAGATTGAAACATAATGTCATCAAGATATTCCTGAGATTTCGCATGAAACGAAAACATAAAAACAGAAATAATCAAAAGTAAGTTCTTTTTCATTTAAAAAAGGAGTTTTAAAGGGCAAACAAAATAAGACAAATTTTCAGATCTTTAAAATTATTTTAAAAATTTGCCAAAAACATAATATAATGAGTTCTGTCTAAGAAATGTATTATTCTTAATTTATAAAAGTAAACAAATAATTAAACTACTGTTTAATTATAACTGCTGTTTTTTATCATAAAAACTGATTTAATATTATAAAAATATTATTTGTTTAGAGTGATTTTTAAAATATTACATAAAAATTTTATTTTTTATTTAAATAAATTCTAAATTTGATTTTAATAAAAAAATACAAAAAATATGATTAAAAAACTATTCGCTGAATTTTTCGGCACATTCTGGTTGGTTTTTGGAGGTTGCGGAAGCGCAATTTTTGCGTCTCAAATTGCACCTGTAGGTAATGGGCAATTGGGTATCCTCTTAGTGGGAGTTTCGCTGGCATTTGGTCTCACTGTTCTTACAATGGCTTACGCAGTTGGGCATATTTCCGGAGGACACTTTAATCCTGCTGTTTCTTTCGGGCTTTTAGCTGGCGGAAGATTCCCGGCAAAAGATTTAATTCCTTATGTTGTTGCTCAATGTGTTGGAGCTGTTGCGGCAGCGGCAAGCCTTTATTTTATTCTGAGCG
>DAMDNI010000077.1:0-5785 GCA_032083825.1 Bergeyella sp.
GAGATAATCATCCATTACGTAGCCTTTTCCGATATCAAAAATTCCTTCATTATACACTCTAAAACCTTGTTTTACATAGATTGCCTGAGCCTGATTGTTTTTATTAACATTTAATATAATCCTTTTATCGCCCGATTTTTGGGTTTGCTCTTTAACGAAATTAATGGCTGATTTTCCTAAGCCTTTTCCTTTGGATTCCGGAGTGAGATAAATACGATGAAGCTTTGTTGTGCTGTCTTCATAATGATGTTCAAAGCCGATAAATCCGACAGGGATTTTTTCATTAAAAATTATAAAGTAATGATAATCAATATTTTCCATATGTAATGAGATTTCTTCCTCAGAATACATGGTTGAAAGCATATACTCAATTTGCTCCTGGGAAAGAATCTCGGAATAGGCATTTTCCCATGATTTGCGGGCAAGCTCCTGAATTTGCGGAATATCGTTTTTTGTGGCGGCAATTATTTCCATTCGATAAAATTCTTTAATGATTTGATTTAAAAAAGTGAAACCCAAATTTGGATTTCACTTCAGATTTGTTTTCTGTAAAATGAAATTTATATGTTTTTCATTTCAGCTTTTATTCTTTCCTGAAGTCCTGCAGAAGCTGCAACCAAAGGAAGTCTGAGATAATTTTTGATAATTCCGAATTCGGCAAGAATGGTTTTAACTCCGCAAGGATTTCCTTCTACAAAAATCAGTCTTGTGATTTCCACCAGTTTGTTATGGATTTCGTAAGCTTCTTTCACTTTTCCCTCAAAAGCCAATTGTACCATGGTTGAGAATTCTTTTGGATAAGCCTGCCCAATCACAGAAATTACGCCATCTCCGCCAGCTAAAGTTACCGGCAAAGTATATTCATCATCACCGGAAACCAATGAAAAATTTGCCGGTTTCTTTCTGAGAATATCAAAATACTGAAGAATACTCGGAGCTGCTTCTTTTATCATGAATAAATTCGGAAATTCATCCGCAAGGCGTAATGTAGTTGAAGCCTCAATATTTTGTCCCGTTCTTGAAGGTACATTATAAATGATAATCTGCTTTCCTGTTTCTGCCAGCACTTTATAATGTTGATAAAGCCCTTCCTGATTAGGTTTGTTGTAGTATGGAGAAACTGAAAGCACTGCATCAAATGCAGAAAGATCGGCTTCTTCGATTTGCTTTTTTACTTCATAAGTGTTGTTTCCGCCGATTCCCAAAACCAGCGGCAAGCGTTTATCGTTAACTTTTATGATATGATCGATTACCTGTTTCTTTTCGTCCTTGGAAAGTGTTGCAGCTTCGGCTGTTGTTCCTAAAACGACTAAAAAATTGATCCCGTTTTCGATGTTGAAATCCACCAGTTTCGTAAGCGAATCAAAATCTACGGAAAGATCTTCATTGAAAGGGGTTACCAAAGCAACACCCACTCCTTTTAAATTGCTCATATTTTTATAAAAATTAACTTCTCAAATTTATGAATTTTTTCACCAAAGATTTATGTTAAAAACGAAAGAATTTACGTTCATATATTTATATTTGCAGTTATGGATTATTCTGAAAGAATGAAAATCAAATATTTAATCTTTTCTGTTTTTCTCGTAATGCTGTCTTCCTGCAGGACTTCTCTGCAGGTTGCCAATGTAACAGCGGAGAAAAATACATCTATCAATAATACGATTCCTGAGGATGCAGATTTCAGAAAAGTGATCGAACCATACAAGCATGAGCTGGAGAGTAAAATGAATACCAAAATTTCTCACACGAATGTTGATCTTACCAAAGCGGGCGACAACAGCAATCTTGGAAATCTTTTGGCAGATTATACTTTTGAAGGTGCAGAAGATTGGGCGAAAAATAACAATATTCCGCAAATTGATGCGGCGGTTATTAATATTGGCGGAATCCGCTCCACAATTGGAAAAGGCGATGTTCTCACAAAACATGTGTATGAGGTGATGCCTTTTGAAAACGAAATTGTAATCGTAAAAATGAAAGGCTCTGACATTCAGGGGCTTTTTGATTATTATGCTAAAACCCAGAAAAATAATCCTGTTTCGCATCTCGTCATTGAAACGGATTTCGGTAAAATTACAAAGCAATTAATAGATGGTAAAATTCTGGATTCAAGTAAAGTGTATTATATCGCAACTTCCGATTATTTAGCTTTAGGTGGTGATAATATGAAGTTTTTCGCAAAAGGGGAAATGATTTCCACGGGAATTAAAATGCGAGATCTGTTTTTGGATAAATTCAAAGAAAATCCTGAAGTTCAGGTTCCTGCAGATATAAGGCTGACTTTTAAAAATAAAAAAGAGGATACAAATGAATAGAAAAGATTTTTTAAAATATCTTAGCGGTGGAACTTTGGCGGCAACATTGGCTCCAAATCTTCTTTTGGCTGAGACCTCTTCTTTTACAGCATTTGAAAGCGCAAAAAAGCTGACAATTCTGCATACCAACGATCAGCACAGCAGAATTGAACCTTTTGACAGCTCGTATACCAGAAATCCGAATCAGGGAGGTTTTGCGAGAAGAGCAAGCCTTATCCATCAAATCCGTGAAAAAGAGAAAAATGTGCTGCTTCTGGATTCGGGAGACATTTTCCAGGGAACACCGTATTTTAATTTTTTCGGAGGTGAACTGGAATTTAAGCTGATGACAATGATGGGATATGATGCTTCCACAATGGGTAATCATGATTTTGATAACGGCCTGGAAGGTTTCCTTAAAGTGAAACCGAATGCAAAATTCCCTTTCATTTGTTCCAATTACGATTTTAAAAACACTATTTTGGACGGACAGACAGTCCCCTATAAAATCTTCAATAAGGATGGGATCAAAGTAGGGATTTTCGGCGTAGGAATCCAGCTTGAAGGTTTAGTCGGCAAGAAAAATTATGCAGAAACTCTATATCACGATCCTGTAGAAATTGCACAGCATTATGCAGATATTCTGAAAAAAGAAAAAAAATGTGATTTGGTCATCTGCCTTTCCCATATCGGATACGAATACAAAGACGAACCGGATAAAATCTGTGACATAAAACTTGCAGGAAAAACCAATAATATTGATCTCATTTTAGGTGGCCATACCCATACTTTTCTCAAAGAACCGGTCAATTATCAGAATAAGGACGGGAAAAATATACTGGTAAACCAAGTAGGCTGGGCTGGTCTTCTTTTGGGAAGAATTGATTTTTATTTAGACAAACAAAAAAATATTCAGAACATTTCCTGGAACAATCAGGTTATAGATGAAACCATAAAAACATAAAGAATGAAAAAAATCATCTCTTTTTTTGCTGTTACGGCAGCTTTCTTTTTTTCGAGTGCGCAGGTCATCTCTTCAAGCAAATGGACGGATTTATTTTCGTACAATAATATTCTGGCGATAAAAGAAGACAACGGAACACTGATCGCAGCCACGGAAAATGGTATTTTTTATTACAATATTTCTACAGGCGAAATTACAAAGCTCTCGAAAGCAAACGGGCTGCACGAAGTTAAAATTTCTGCATTCGATTATAACCCTGAAACAAAAATCGGTTTGGTGGGTTACAAAAACGGGAGTATGGATGTTATCACTTCCGAAGGCATTACTTTAGTGATGGATATTCCTATTGCAAATGGTTTTGTCGGAGATAAAAAAATCAATCATATTTCTATCACAGGCAACCAGGCTGTTGTATCTGTTGCATACGGCGTTTCTGTGTTTAATCTGGATAAAAAAGAATTTGGAGATACCTGTTTTTTCCTTTCAGCAAGCAATTACATTGCGGCCAAAGAATCTGTTATTAAAGACAATAAAGTATATTCAGTAACGGCCAATGGTTTGTTGTCACACGAGATTAATGTTACTTTTCCTGTGTTTTCTACATGGAATACTGTGATTTCAGGAAATTTTACCCAGATTAGTAATGATGAAAAAATATTTATTTCAAACGGAACCTCTGTACGATATGGAGATGGAACTACTTTTTCGGCTTTTCCCGGCAGCTTTTCTTCTGTAAACGATATTACAGCAAAAGGGCAGCAGGTTGTTATTTCTGATCAGAATTCTGTGAAAGTGTACAGTCAGACAGGAACTTTAATTAAACAAAATGATTTCAGCGAAAAAGTGAATTCAGGGTTTTACACCGGAAATCAGATTTTTGCCGGAACTTCACTTTCCGGAATTAAAAATGAATCCGGAAATATCATAAAACCTGATGGCCCATATAATAATGCTTCATACAAAATAGATTTATACCAGAATCAGATTGCCATTTCCAGTGGAAGTAGAGACGGTTATAACAATCCTATCTATAATGGGTTGGGCTATTATCATTTTGACGGAACAAAATGGAATTATCCTGATTATTTTATTAATAACCCGATTAACTTTAATGTTTTAGATGCGGTTATCAATCCTGCAAAACCTTCGGAAGTATTCTTTGTTAATTATAGTTTTGGTGCAAATCAGGGCGGAATTTACAAAATGGAAAATCATGCGTTTGTAAAATCTTACATTATGAACAGTGTAAATGCCTATCTTACCAGAATTGGCGGACTTGTATATGATGAAAATAAACAGCTTTTTGCTTCAGTTGCTTATATAGGAGATTCGCCTTATAAAATAGGTTATTATTATTACGATGCTGCAGGTGATAAATTTGTACTGAATAGTGTTGTAATAGCTACCATTACACAGAAACCTTTAGCAAAAGATGGTATTTTATATGTTCCGTCTCCTTGGTTTACAGGAGGTGGATTATTGATTTACGATTATAATAATACTCCATCTTCTACTTCTGATGACAAATGGAAAATCATAAAAGAAGTCAATAATCTTCCTGCAGATGGAGTAGTTTCTACTGCAATTGACAAAAATAATGATGTATGGATTGGCTCTCGTATCGGATTACGGGTCTTATCAGACCCTAAGGGTGCAATCACACAAGATTCTCCACAAGCAGAATCCATTATAATTGAAGAAAACGGATTAGGTGAAGAGTTATTCCGTGATAATACTATTTTGCAGATTGCTGTAGATTCTGGAAACCAAAAATGGGTATCTGTTGATGGTGGAGGTGTTTTTTATCTAAGCTCTTCAGGAGAACAGACTTTTCAGCACTTTACAAGAGCAAATTCTCCTTTACCCAATAATAGTGTGACAGATGTAAAAGTGGACGAAAAAACTGGGAAAGTTTATTTTGCAACTTTAGATGGAGTAGTAGTTTATCAGGGAGATGTAGTGAATGTAAGTGAAAATTTTGGTGATGTTTTGGTATATCCGAATCCTGTAGTTTATGCTAATTACAAAGGAAATGTGAAAATAAGAGGGCTGGCTCAGAAAACCAATATCAGGATTACAGATGCGGCAGGTAATCTTGTACACCAAGCTGTGGCAAGAGGAGGTTTTTATGAGTGGAATCTCAATAATCAAAGAGGTGTAAGAGTAGCATCAGGAATTTATTTTGTCCTTATGACTAATGAAGATGCTACAGATACAGCAACAGCCAAGATTGCTGTCGTGAATTAATGAAGGTTTTCAAAGGATTTCTGCTTTCTTACATTCGGTATGGAGATCACGATGCTATCCTGAATTGTTTTACGGAAAGTCACGGATATTTTAGTTTTTTTGCAAAAGGTATTTATGCCCCCTCCAACAAGAAAAAAGCATATTTGTTTCCATTAAATGAAGTAGAAATTACGGTTAATTCTATTAAAAACGGACAAATAGTAAAAGCCTCCAAAATAGAACTGCTGAAAAGTTATTACGATGAACAGAGCCTGAATATGAACTGTATTCTCATGTT
>DAMDNI010000077.1:5795-8394 GCA_032083825.1 Bergeyella sp.
TTTTCATCCGATTTTCTGCATCAGGTTTTAAGAAATGAAAATGAAAATCATTCCCTCTATTCTGAGATTGATCTGTTTTTAAATGCGCTTCGTTTAGGAAATATGACTGCGCATTCGACATTGTTATTCAATATTTTAAGACATAATGGTTTACATCCACTTGATTCAAATTTACCTTTTCTAAATCCTCAGTCCGGTAATTTTGAAAATCAGAAATCTAATGCTTTATTCGACGAAAAAATCTCAGAAATCTGGAAAAAATACATTAAAACTGTTGAAAATTACACCATTCATATTCCACGGGCAGAAAGGAATTTATTTATAGAAAGTTTGATGATGTATTATAGCTTTCATTTCGATCATTTTCGTACTCCGGATTCTTTGGATATTTTAAAACAGATTTTTGAATAAGAAATTTAAAATAAAAAAGACCGGATTTTCGGTCTTTTTCATATTGGTATTGTTTCTATATTTTTAATTTAATCTTCAGCAGGAATTTGTCTTACAGATGTTTTGTAAATCTGAAAATTAAAAATAAAGCTTCTGTTTCTAAAAGATATCCCGGTGTAATTGTAATGGGCATCTCTTGCAAAAGCGGCTCTTGAAGGCACAATAATTACTCCCTGAAGATTGTAATCGCTCTCGTCCGGAATATCAAAAGCTTTAAAATATTGCAATGCCTCTCTGAAGCCTTCTATTTCGTAATAAGAATGATCATAGGTAGTATTGTTTTTATCATTATAAGCCTTTAGTACCGAGTTTTTCACGTAATAATACGCAGGATCAATATCTACATTTCCGGTCGAAATTGTATTTCTGAAGGTACTTAAAGAATTAAAAGATACAACATCATCTGTCTTGGTCGCAACATACGTTTCTATGTTGGCCATCAATCTGAGGATGTCATTTGTACCGATGTTAGTCCCAGGTTCAGGCTGTACGGCAGGTCGTATCGCATAAATTACTCCTGAAGGAAGCGTTACGCTGAAATCTGCAAGCTTTGTATAGTTGTCATCTGATGTATCGTCATCATCAAATGCTTTAATATTTCCTTTTGTATCCAAATAATGCTCCTGAAGATATTTTGCAGCAGCAAGATTATCATAATCATTTTGTGTTTCGATGCTTACTTCCGGTGCGGTGTCGTCATCATTATCTCTTTTGCAGGAGTTCAAAGCAACCGTACATACGGCAAGACATAAAAAAATCTTTTTCATTCTTTAAATTAATATTATATTGCTAAAATATTCAGCAAATGTAAAGATAAAATATGAGAATTGATAAATTTTTATGGAGTGTCCGTTTTTACAAGACCAGAAGCATCGCCTCTGAAGAAATTAAAAAGAACAGAGTTTCCATAGGAGAAAATGCAGTAAAATCTTCCCGTGAAGTAAAACCCGGGGATGAAATCAAAATCCGTAAAAACCAGATTGAATACAGAATAAAAGTCCTCAATATCCCAAAAAGCAGAGTAGGAGCGAAGCTGGTAGCCGATTTTGTGCGCGATACTACAGATCCGCATCAGTATGAAATTCTCAAAATCAGAAAATCATCACAGGATTATTATCGCAACAAAGGCGAAGGAAGACCTACCAAAAAAGACAGAAGAGAAATGGAGGATTTCGTTTCTTCACCGTCACTTTCACAAGAAATGGACGAAGAAGACTGGCAAAAATTTTTCAGTGAGCAAGAAGATGGCAAAGATTTAGACTAAAGATATCTTTGAAATAATTTCATCTGCGATTTCCTCTGCATCTTTGCTGTCGGTATCAATAATGATTTGAGCCTGATTATAAAAAGGATTTCTTTCAAAAAGATGTTTTGCGATAAATTCCGGAAGTTCTTCTTCAGGAATTCTTGAAATCAGAGGTCTTTCATTCTTTTCTTTTATCAGTCTTTCGGAAAGCGTTTTTACAGAAGCCCGCAGAAAAATACTGACAGAATTTTCGTTTATTGTTGTAATGTTGTTATAGTAAACCGGCGTTCCTCCACCAAGACTTATAATGGCTGATTTTTCTTTTTCTAGAAGTTCTTCTAAAATTTCTTTTTCCTGTTTTCTAAAATAGATTTCTCCCTTTTTTTCAAAGATTTCAGGAATCGAAAGCTGATGCCTCTCAGAAATCGCATGATCGAGGTCAATTAATTTAAAATTTATATGCTTGCTTAAAATTTTGGAAACGTGAGATTTACCGCTTCCCATGTATCCTATCAGAGAAATTACCATCTTTAAATTTTAAACAAATTTCCAAAAAAATTTTGAGAATATAAAAAAAGCCGTATCTTTGCACCACTTTAAAACAAAGCATAACTGTTTTAAAGACCTGGTAGCTCAGCTGGTAGAGCAATACACTTTTAATGTATGGGTCCTGGGTTCGAATCCCAGCCAGGTCACAACAAAAGAAACCCGTAAATCTTTACGGTTTTTTTTTGCCTGCGTGGTGAAATTGGTAGACACGCCATCTTGAGGGGGTGGTTTCCTAAGGATGTGCTGGTTCGAGTCCAGTCGCAGGCACAACAAAAAGAATTGAATTTTTTTAAATTCATGACCTGGTAGCTCAGCTGGTAGAGCAATACACTTTTAATGTATGGGTCCTGGGTT
>DAMDNI010000077.1:8494-10676 GCA_032083825.1 Bergeyella sp.
CGAATCCCAGCCAGGTCACTTTTTAAGAAAATTTTTTCATATTAATATTTTGTGATTTGGTGTTCGAAGACTTTCTCTAGTGGAAAGTCTTCGATTTTTATATATTCAATTAAAGATTATATTTATAAGAAATTAAAAAGCCCAGGAAAATTTTCCGGGCTTTGGCGAATGTTTTATTTTTAATCTAAATGCATGTTGTCAATCAGTCTTACCTCTCCAACATAGACAACAATAAATGCCCTGTAATTTTGATCTTTATAAAAGAAATCGGATTCTTTAAGGTCTTTTTCGTTTGCGATGATGAAATATTCCAAATCCATATCTTTTTGGTTGTCAAAAATATCCTTTACTCGCTGATTGATCTCCGCAATAGTGATCACCCGAAACCAGTCATTTACCTTTAGCAAGGTTTCATAGATGATTGTTGCCGCTTCTTTTTGAGTGTTTGTAAGCCTTTCGTTGCGGGAGCTCATTGCAAGTCCTGTTTTTTCACGGTAAATCGGAACTCCGTGTATTTTGATTGGTAAATTTAATTTTTCAGTCATGCTAATGATAATTGCAAGCTGCTGAAAATCTTTTTCACCAAAATAAGCGTTATCAGGTTTCACCTGCCGGAATAATTCTTCCACAACAGTTCCGACTCCGTCAAAATGTCCCGGGCGGAACTTCCCTTCCATTTCATTTTCCAGACCGTCGAAATCAAATTTTTTACTTTTCATTCCTTCAGGATAGATGTCTGAAACTTTTGGAACATACACAGCATCTACTAAACCTGTTTTTTCTAAAAGATGAAGATCAGTCTCTACATCACGCGGATATTTTTCAAAATCTTCGGGATTGTTGAATTGTGTCGGATTTACAAAAATTGAAGAAATGACAAGGTCATTTTCTTTCCTTGCATTTTCATACAGAGAAAGATGCCCTTTGTGCAATGCGCCCATTGTCGGGGCAAAGCCAATTTTTTTGCCCATTTCCTTATTTCTTTCGATATAATCCTGCAGCGGTTTTCTGCTTCTGAATACTTCCATAGCTAAATTGTCTGATGGCGTAAAAGTATGAAAAATACTTTCAGACGGTCATAGTATTTTCACTGTTTTTTTTTGATGAAGCTTGTAATTTCATAAAAATTGTTAATTGGAAAATATTATTGTAAAATTTTGTAATTTTGCATTCCTAAAGTATTTACACATTTTAGCTGTAAAGAAGAAAAATACAATTATGCCGAATCAAAAGATTTTATACATCACCACCGAGATGTTTCCTTATCAGGAAGAGAGTAATATGGCGAAAATGGTGAATAAAATGGCTCTGAAAATGCATCAGGAAGGGAATGATGTAAGAGTTTTTATGCCAAGGTTTGGACAAATCAGCGAGAGAAAATTTCAGCTTCATGAGGTGATACGGCTTTCTGGAATGAATATCATAATCAATGATTTGGATCAGCCGCTAATTATTAAAGTGGCTTCACTGCCTGGAGAAAGGCTTCAGGTTTATTTCATTGATAACGAAGAGTATTTCAAAAGAAAGCAATTCTACAGAGATGATGAGGGAAATCTTTTTGAAGATAATGCGGAACGTGCCATATTTTTCGCAAGAGGTGTTTTGGAAACGATCAAAAAGCTGAATTGGGTTCCCGATATTATTCATCTGAATGGATGGATGTCGTCTTTTATCCCGGTTTATCTTAAGAATTTTTATAAAAACGATTATTATTTCAATAATACAAAGCTTGTGCTTTCTGTCTACAATGAAGAAGATGCCGAGCTTGATAAAAAAATTACAGAAGTTTTAAAGTTTGATAATATTAATGAGCTGGAAGCGTTAAATAATCCAGGGTTCAGAAGTTTTGTTGCTGAAAGTATGAGTTTGGTAAATGCAGTTGTAAAAGGAGACGAGTTTTTAGAACAACAATTGGATGATGCTTACGAAAAAACCAATACTCCGAAGTTCGAGTATAAGGATGCAGATTCCATTGCGCAAGTGTATAATACCATAGAACAAATAAATTAATGATAAAACATATTAGAAATTTCTTCAATATTACTTCTGCTGTTGTTTTAGGAAGTATCATATTGCTGAACTGTGAACCGGAAGCAGATGCTCTTGGTTCCCAATTTTTTACCGGGGCAGAAGCTGTAGACGATGCTTATTCGATTATAGCCTATAATTATAATAATAACAA
>DAMDNI010000077.1:10686-11802 GCA_032083825.1 Bergeyella sp.
ACAACGCAATCAGATCAGATGCTGCAAAATTAGACAGTGTTGTGCTTGGTGCTTTTACGGAAGCTCAGTTCGGGATGCAGAAAGCAAATTATTTTACTCAGGTCAGGCTTTCAAATTATGCTCCTGATTTTGGCACCAATCCCGTTTTAGATTCTGCTGTTATGGTTATTAAACCAGCGTATCAAACTGCTTCGGATTCTATTACAACCAATACTGTTGAAGATTATACTTTTAATGACGATACCAATACCAATGTCGCAGCAAAAAAAGTAGTTTCTACCTATAAAGTAAAAAAATACGGAAAGGCTAAAATAGCAGGAACGAATACTATATTTCATATCAAGGTGCATGAAGTGAATGACTTTATGGGTTCTACCTCAGACAGTATTTATTCAAATAAAGTTTTTGCCGTGGGAACACAAATCGGATCGAAGCAATTCAACGGAAATATAACTTCCGTAAAAATTACAAAAGATTCTGACGGAAGCGAGCTCTATAATAGAGATGCAAGTATTCGAATTCCTTTGGATTCTACCTTGTTTCAGAGTAAAATCATTACAAAAAAAGGTTCTGCGCAACTGGCTGACGCTGCTTCTTTCATTCGTTATTTCAGAGGGATAAGAATTTCGGTAGATGAGAATGACGGGTATTTATTCAAATTTGCCCCGAACTCAATAGAGCTAACCCTTTATTATAAAAATGATCAGACTACTGATAATGTAACAACACGAAAAAAGCAGGAATTTACTCTGAATTTAGGCTCTTCCAATGTTCATTATAGTAATGTTCAATATGAAAGGACTCAGCCTTTTGAGGATGCTCTGCTATCACCAAATACTACTAGCGGAGATGCTAAACTTTATATTCAGGGAATGGGAGGTCCTGGAGCAGGATTTAAAATTCCTAATGACGTGGTTAATTCTTTGAAAGATAAGTTTAAGAATGATAAAATAGGAATTATATCTGCAAAAATCCGGATTTATACTGATAGCATTTCATGGAATAATAATTATCAAAAGCCGCTGTCTTTTACAGTAAGAAAAAAGAAAGCGGATGCAACAGGGAAAGATCTGTATACTTTCCTTACAGATATGTCTGCATTGTCCTATTCGGGGT
>DAMDNI010000078.1:0-11747 GCA_032083825.1 Bergeyella sp.
CCGTATTAACCGTAGTATTCACAAGCTCTGTACGGTCTATAATGGGAACAATCTGAACATCTCCGGGTAATTCTCCTCCGTTCAGTTCCGCAATCCGTTCTTTCAGACGTTCAATAACTTCACTTGGATTCTGTCCGCGAAGCATAATAACGATCCCTTCTACAACATCATTTTCTTTGTTGTAGCCCACTTGTCCTAATCTCGGTTTTGCTGAAACTTTTACCTGAGCTACATGCTTTACCAGAATCGGCGTCGAGCCTTTTACTTCAATCTGAATATTTTCAATATCTTCCTTACTTTCCAGAAGCCCGATTCCTCTTACAACATAAGCCTGATCTCCTTGGGACACAACATCTCCGCCAACATTGATATTGCTTTTTGAAACAGCTTCATAAACATCTAAAGGGGAAAGATCATAATTCTGTAATTCTGTAGGGTTGATCTTAATTTCATATGTTTTTTCTTCCCCGCCAAAGCTCACAATATCAGCAACGCCCGGCACAGCAAGAAGCTCACGTTCAATCACCCAATCCTGAATGGAAGTTACTTCTTTAATAGGAAGTTTACTTTTAATAATGTATCTGTAAATCTCTCCAGTAGCTCCGGATGGAGGTTCAATGCTGTAATCTGCACCATTCGGCAAATCTACATTTCCAAGACGGTTCGATGCATATTGCTGTGCATAAAAATCATCTACATGATCGTCAAAAATAACCGTAACAACTGATAATCCGAATAAAGAGATTGACCTTACGGAAGTCTTATCCGGAATGGTATTCATCTCTTTTGAAATTGGTAATGTAACGAACTTTTCTATTTCTTCCGCGCTTCTTCCGGGCCATTGTGTGATTACTCTTACTCTTGTATTGGTGACATCTGGAAATGCTTCAATCGGAGTATGGATATAGGAATAAATTCCCCCGGCTAATAAAAGCAAAGTTCCCAACAGGACAATCAGCGAGTTCTTTAACGAGAATGAAACGATGCTCTGAACAAATTTTCTCATTTAGAACGGCTTTTAAGGTTTTCATAAATGAGAAGTCCGTTAGAAGCAATAATCGTTTCGCCCTGTTTCAGATTACCTTCCATATAGCTGTAATGACTATTTGAAGTAATTTCATTAACAGATCGGATCTCCAAATTGCAATCATTTTTGTACACAATCACATACGTCGGGTTGTTGTCAAAAATAATAGCTTTTAGAGGTATCGCTAACGCATTTCTACCCTGAGCATTGACGGGCAGAACAATATCTGCGGACATTCCGGGTCTTAGCTTCATATCATTATTATCCATAATGATTTTGGCTTTCAGCACCCTTTCATCTTCATTGAATATTTGAGAAACTGCATCTATTTTTCCTGAAAAGCTTTCATCAGGATAGGCCAGCGTTTTTACAGTGACCGGCTGATTTACATACACATGCCTCATATTGGTTGCGTATACATTCGCCATTACCCAGACCTTATCAAGATTTGAAATAGTAAAAAGCTGTTCGCCGCCTGCAGTAACAGGCATTCCGTTGGAAACGTTTTTTTCGGTCACATAACCGTCAGCCGGAGATTTGATCTGAAAGTTGCTCTTTCCGGCAGAATAGAGCTGCATATTCTTTTGTGTCCTGGAAATATTAGACTGCAAGATTTGAACTTCCGCCTTTGCTTCCTGAAGGTCTTTCTGCGATGCAATATCATCTTTGTACATGGATTCTACTGATGATAATTTTCTTTTAGCAACAGCAAGCTGAGCCTGAAGAGTCTGCGTGTCATCCTGCATTTCGTTTAGAGAAGTGCTTTTAACATTGGCCAGCACCTGACCTTTTCTCACATAATCTCCAAGGGAAAAATACGTTTCCGTAACAATACCATCCACAAGGCTGATGAATGGAACTGTTTTATCCGAATTGCCCGCTACTTCTCCTGTAAGTGTTATGTTTTCTTCAATTGGCAACATTTCTACTCTGGCAAGCTTTAAATCTTTCTTGAGTTCTTTGCTGATACAATAGCTTTGGATTTCCGGTTTGTCATTCTGTTTTTCATTCGAACAGTTTATCATTGCTAAAAGCGCAGAAAAACAGAATGTGAAATATTTTGCTTTATTCATTTTTTTATTATAAATCTTGTCCGATCGCATATTGCAGGTTTTCAAAATATTGGTTGATTTCTTTTTTAGTATCGAGGATTAATATTTTATTATTGATATAAGTATCCAGAAAATCCATGTATTCAAGCATATTGATATTCCTCAATCGGAAATTTTTCTCATGGCTCGCAAGCAATCCGTCCAAATTATTTTCATAGGAATCGTCAACTTCGTGATACATATTTTTGGTTCGGATATAATTTTGAAAAACAGAAGCGATTTCATTTTCAGATTTCAGAATATTTTTTCTGGTATTATAGCCTGACTTTTCAATTTCCAGTTTTGCTTCCTGAATATTTCCTTTATTCCTGTCGAAAACAGGAAGATCAAATGAAACGCCCATCCCGATAAAATCTTTCATAATATTTCCTCCCCGATCATAGCCGATGGAAAAAGCAAGATCCGGAGTCTTCAAAGCGTTCTGTAATTCCAGATTTTTCTGTGCGTACAGTTCTTTATTTTTTGCTATTAAAATATCGGGGCGGTTTTCTCTGGCAATATTCATGAACTGGTCAAGTTCCCATTCAGAAATCTCTTTCTCCGGCATCCTCAAAAGATCGGAAATCACAATATATGAGTTGAACGGAATCATTAATAAAGCTTTCAGCTCCAGCTGCAGTTCCTGAATTTGCTGCTGCAGCGAAACGAGATTTTTTTTAAATTCCATTTCCTGTGCTTTCAGACGGATGTATTCAGATTTGCTTATATTTCCCTGATCAAATTGGTTTTTGTACGATTTTGTCAGTTTTTCAATGGATGAAATCTGGGTTTGATATAGCTTTTGTTGTTCCTGATTGTACAAAACCTCTGTCACCGTATTTCTCAGAATTTTTTTAAGTTCGCGCAGAACTTCCTGCAATTCATATTTTTCGCCATCAACTCCAATTCTCTGAAGCTCAATATTTTTTTTCCTTTTCCCTGCGGTCTGAATCACCTGTTCCACTTCTGCCGAGATCTGCGAATTCTTCCCCCAATTCCCGGCCAGCGCAGGCTGTATTTCGATATCATAAGTTCTCCACAGGTTCACTTCGCTGATGCTTAAAGTTGGATTGGGCCAGAATTTTGCCTGAATTGCAAGTGCTTCTGCCCGTGAAATTTCCAACTTCTGGGTAATAAGCTCAAGATTATTTTTGAGAAAAATGGTTTCCGCATCTTTACGGCTGATAGTCAGAGTATCAGCAATCTGCGCAGAAAAGGAGTCGAAAAAAAGGATGCAAAATAAGGTGAAAATAATGTTTTTCAAGGTCTTGTATTTAAGACCACAAAGCTATATTTCGAATATTAGAGCCAATTTTAAAAAGGATTAAAATAAGGTTAGGCCAAAATTAGAGTTTAATTAGAACTATTTTTTAGGAAAAGTAAGATGAATGTTTGTTCCTTTATTGACAATGGAATTAATATCCATAATAATCTGATGGTGATCAAAAATGTTTTTGGAAAGTGCCAGTCCTATGCCGCTGCCTTGTATGTTTTCAACATTTTTCCCACGGTAAAAAGTTTCTGTAATTTTCTGCAGATCATCTGCAAAAATTCCTTTTCCACAATCTGAAATCTGAATCTGTAATTGCTTGTTTTCTTCAAAGATATCAATATTAACAGGCGTTCCGTGAGAATACTTAACCGCATTTTCAACAATATTAAATATTGCAAGATACAGCAAAGTCTCATTTCCGGAAAACTCCAGTAAAGCATGATCGGAAACTTCGAGATTGATTTTTATTGGAGTTTTGTTCTCTGCTGATTTTGAACTCAGGTTTGCATAAATTTTCCAGATAAGTTCATCAATTCTTACCTGCTGATGTGATTTTTCAAGATTTGCCAATCCGGACATCAGCAGAAGATTATTCAGAATATTTTCAATTTCATATACATTTTCCAATGCTTCTTTTGTTACTTTTCTGTATTCTTCCGGGGAACGGTTTTTTTGAGCAAATACTTCAAGACTCCCGGAAATCGCAGCTAAAGGTGTTTTAAATTCATGAGAAACATAATTGATGAAATTCTGCTGCACCAAAATATTTTCGGAAATTCTTCCTAAAAGTTTATTATAAGATTTGATGAGTTCTTCAATTTCGTCATTGGTATTGGTGGAAATAATAGCTTTTGAGATATCACTGTAATCAGCATTATTAATATGTTTTACAACATCAGAAATCGGCTTGTAGACAATCTTTGACAAATAACGGCTTAAAAAATAAATAGCCATCAGGCCAAGGGCCAGCACAGAAAGCATAATAATAAAAAGCCTTAAGGTTTGTGCTTTGAAAGAAGCATTGGAAGCTTTTACAAAAATTACAAAATCACCCTGATTGTCATGATAAAAAATGCCGTAATAAAAGTAACTATCCGATGAAAACTGAACTCTTTTATTTGATCTTGCAGTTTTCAGATATTGTTCCTGAATTTCAGGATCATTAAAATTTTTCCCGAAAGTAACTTGATTATTTTTATCATAAACTGCAACCATTCGGTTTTCAATAAGATTGTTGTACTCCTTTTTTACTTCGGCATGCCTGTTTTTCGGAAGCTCATCTTTTTCCAGGTAATAAATTGCCGAAACAAGCGCAGTATTTCTTAGCTTTTCAAAATAAAAAATCTTTGTACTGTCATAATATGCAAAAAAAATCACAACAAAAGTAATGATTGAAACTACGCCGAATGAAAGGCTTGAAATAAGTGTAAAGCGATTTCTTAAAGTCATTTTAATCCTTTACTAAATATCCTGTTCCTTTAATGGTATGAATGATTTTATGCTCAGATTCATCAAGTTTATTCCGTATATATGAAATGTAAACATCTACTAGATTGGTACTGTTATCAAAATTAATTCCCCATACATTATGCAGGATCTGAGTTCGGCTCAGTACCTTATTTTTGTTTTCAAAAAGGAAAACGAAAAGCTTGTATTCTGTTGGCGAAAATTCAATCAGAATATCGTTTTGAGTCACGGTATGAAGATCTGTATCAATTTCAACATTTCCACAGGATAAAGTATGAGATTCTTTTTGATAGCTCAATTTATTTCTTCTCATCAATGCATTAATCCGGGAAATCAGTTCTTCAAAATGAAATGGTTTCGACAGATAATCATCAGCACCCAAATCCAGCATTTTAATTTTATCTTTTGGATTGTTCAGTGCACTTAAAACCAAAATAGGAGTATAATTTTTTTTGAAACGAATCATTTGCGTCAGCTGAATTCCATCTAAACCAGGCAGCATGACATCCATCAAAATAATATTAAAGTCATAGGTTTCAATAAAATCTCTGGCTTTTTCGCCGGAATCTGCTAGAATTAAATGATGGCCGGCTTCTGTCAAACCTTTTACAAGAAATTCGCTAATTCTCTGATCATCTTCTACCAGCAAAATATTCATAACCTTTCCAAAATTTTCCGATAAAGATAGGCATTCCGTAAAAAATATTTTCCCGGAATTCTATCATCAAATCTCATAATTGCTATAAATCATGAAAATACGAATTCTTTTGCCCGTCATTTTTTCATAATTTTGGAAAATGGAGATGACTTATCTAATTATAGGATTTTTAGTTGGCGGCATTTTGGGAGCTGTTCTTGTATATTTTTTCCTGAAATCTTCGATGGTTTCACGAAATCTACATGATGAGCTGAATAATCAGCTGATCCGCACAAAATCAGATTTTGAAAATTCAAACCTCAAAATTCAGGAACTGAATCAGAATATAATAACCGAAAAACAAAATTATCAGCATCAGAATGATATTCTCAATGATCTAAAAAATGAGTTTGCCAGGATTTCTGCCGAATATTCATCATTGAGTTCGCAATTCAATGAGCAAAAAGAAATTAATCTTAAGCAAACCAGCCAGATTGAAAATTTAATTTCAGAAAAACAAAATATTTTTGCCCGCAATTCTGAACTTTCCGCCATCAACGAAAGCCTTCAGAAATCTATTGAAACTCAAAAAGAGGAAATTACAAAAATTCAGGAAGAAGGAAAACTGCAATTTGAAAATCTAGCCAACAAAATTCTTGAAGAAAAAACAGAAAAATTCACAACTCTTAATCAAAATAATCTGAAAAATATCCTGGAACCTTTCCAGGAAAAAATCATAGATCTGAAAAACCGTGTCAACGAAGCCTACGAAAAAGAAAACAAAGAACGTTTTTCGCTGGCGGAAAAAGTAAAAGAACTTGCAGAGCTCAACCAACAGATTTCTGAAGATGCAAAAAAACTGACAAAAGCGCTGAAAGGCGAATCGAAAACGCAGGGAAACTGGGGAGAAATGATCCTGGAAAGCATCTTAGAAAAATCCGGATTAGTAAAAGGAAGAGAATATTTTCTTGAGCACGAGCTTCGTGATGAAGATAACAAAGCTTTATTCTCGGAATTTTCAGGAAAAAAAATGCGTCCTGATGCAGTTGTAAAATATCCTGACGAAAGAAATGTAATTATCGATTCTAAAGTTTCATTAACATCATTTACCGAATTGGTTGACGAAAATGATTCCGATATCTATCAAATGAAACTCAATCAGCATCTTGCCTCTGTGAAAAACCATATTTCGGAATTATCCCGTAAAGCTTATGATGATTATGGAAAATCACTGGATTTTGTCATGATGTTTATTCCGAGTGAACCAGCTTATATTTCGGCAATGCAGGCGGATCAGAATTTATGGAATTTTGCTTACGAAAGAAGAATTCTGCTTTTAAATCCAAGCAATTTAATTACTTCATTAAAGCTGATCGCCGATTTATGGAAGCGTGAATATCAGAACAGAAACTCTATGGAAATTGCAGAACGCGGAGCCAAATTGTATGATAAATTTGTAGGATTCGTTGACAATCTTGAAAAAGTTGGTAAAAATATAGATCAGGCAAAAAATGTTTTCAATGATGCGTACAAACAACTTTCAACAGGTAATGATAATCTCGTGATCCAAACTCAGAAACTGAAAGCCTTAGGAATTAAAAATAAAAAAGATCTTCCGCAAAGCCTTGTGGACAATTCCCAAATAGACAATACCCTTTTACCTTAAAAATTAAACTATGGACACCAAAACACTGAAATCCCGTAAAAAAATTGCACTTTTTGTAACCTGGACACTTTTTTTCCTTTCATTGATTACAAAAGTATACGAGATGGACAACGGAAGCATAAAAGCTTACGGATATGAAGCATTTTTCGCAGGATGGATGGAACTTTTCGGAATCGGAATTTCCTGGCTTGCCAATCCGATCTCAGTTTTAGCCATCATTTTTTTCATGTCCAATAAAATTAAATTATCATTGGTTCTCAGTTTTGTTGCCCTTCTTTTTGCTTTGGCATTTTTCATTTATACCAGATTAGGAGAAACCGAAATTACAGCCATCGGAATCGGATATTATCTTTGGGCCGCAAGTATTTTTGCAGTTTTCGTTTCTTCTATCCAGCTTTTGAGATATGTAAAAGTAAGCTGATATTTAGTATTTTTGCACTATGCAAATTGAAAGTTTACAAAACGAAAAAATTAAACATCTTATTCGTCTCAATACCGACAACCGTTTCAGGAAAAAAACCGGGGTTTTTGTAGTAGAAGGGAAACAAGAAAATGAAAGAGCACAGAATTTTGATTTTGAGCCGGTAGAATTTTTTATTTGTGAAACCATCTTCCAAACCGCATTGCCGGAAGGAAAAATACATCTGGTTTCAGAAAAAGTATACGAAAAAATTGCGTATCGCGGAAGCTCGGAAGGAATTATTGGAGTTTACACCACTAAAACTGAAAATCTTGAAAATTTTACACCTGAAAATAATTCGACAGTTATTGTTGTTGAAAGTGTGGAAAAACCGGGAAATCTTGGAGCAATCCTAAGAAGTTGTGAAGCTTTCGGAATAGATGCTTTGATCATTACTGATCCAAAAGTAGATTTTTTCAATCCAAATGTTATCCGCTCAAGTGTCGGATGTATTTTCGGGATGAAAATCTTTCAGAGTACAAATGAAAATACCTTTCAATTCTTACAAAAAAATAAATTCAGCATCTATACTACCATTATGGATGAAAGCGCAGAAGATCTTTACGAAAGAAATTTTAAAGAAAAATCAGCTGTTTTATTTGGAACCGAACATTCCGGATTAAGCAGTTTCTGGAACGGAAAAGGAAAAAACACCCTGATTCCTATGTCTGGAACTATTGATTCTTTGAATCTGAGTAATGCTGTTGCCATAACCTGCTACGAAGCTTTACGACAAAAGAAACTAAAATAAAAAACCGCTTCTCTGAGAGAAACGGTTAATTTGTACTGTTCAGTGCTCTAATTATTTCTTAGCAGCATCTTTAACTTCAGTAGCAGCGTCTTTAACTGCAGTAGCAGCAGAATCAACTTTAGCAGCAGCAGAGTCAACAACAGCAGCAGCAGAATCAGCTACAACAGCAGCAGAATCAGCAGTAGCAGCAGCAGCAGAATCAGCAGCTCCAGCGTTTTCAACAGTTTCAGTTTTTTTACAAGCTACAAGAGCTAAAGCAGCGATACCAGCTACGAACAATGATTTTTTCATGATAAATTAAATTTAATTTTGTTAATAAATATTTTCTTGTTTAGGTTTCGTTCATCAATTTGAACAGGACAAAGGTAGAACGGTTACAAAATTTGTTTATGAAAAATAATTGTAATAACTTTGTAAAATAGTTTTACAATTTAATATAACTGTAAATCAATAAATTAAATCTAAAATAAGATTTTGAACGATTTAGAAATTTTACACTTTGAGCAGCTTAAAAGCGAAATTCAGGCTCAGTTTTTGGAAAATCATACTCCTTCCTTTGAAAATATCTCAAAATGGAAAGGTATTGACATCATTTATTTTCAGGAAGATTTAAGGAAAATCGCCAAAGGGAATATTTCGGAAAAGTCTTTCTATACTTATTTCAAAAGTTCTCCGGTTACAAAACTTCCCAGAATTGATATGCTCAATTTACTCTCTGTTTATGCAGGTTACCAGTCATGGTACGAGTTTAAAAAGAATCATCTTTTCAGCGGAGAGACCCTTTCGGAAACAGAAGATTCCGATCCGGAATTACAGAAAAATGAAAACCAAAATGTCTTTTTAGAGAAAAATGAGAAAATAGATGGAAACAACTCAAAAAACGAGTTCCAAAATTCAGTTTTACAAAAATCAAATACTGATAATCAATTAGATATCACAAATAGCAATACAGGAAAAACAACTGAAAAAAAATCTTTGCAAAAAAAGATAAAAGAATCAGTTTGGTTAGGAATTTCAGCAATTTTGGCAATTTTAGCAGGCGCACTTATCTTTAAAGATGAAATATTCAGTAAAAAATATTATTACAGTTTTATTGATGCTGACCGAAATTCAAAAATCAACGCCGAACTTCAGGTACAGATTTTGAAAGAAAATGAATCCCCAATCTTGTATGTAGCCAAACCGAATGAGCCTTTTGTATATACTACAAAATCCAAGTCTTTGATAATGGTCGTTTCTTCACCTTATTATAGAAATGATACCATAAAAAGAAATCTTGAAACTGCTCCCGAAGCAGAAAATATAGAATTAAAGCCTAATGACTATGCCATTATGCTGTATTATTACTCCAAATCAATAAAAGATTTGAAGAAGAAAAGACAAAGCCTGAATTTTATTATTGCTGACAACGCATTGATTTATCAGGTTTACGACAGCGACGACTACGGAATGGAAACTATGGATAAACAGCGTTATATCAGCTTGGTTACACTTCCGACCACTTCTCTTGAAAACCTGGAAGTAATTGATACACACAATGATAAGACAACAGGTAAAATAAATATGATTAAATTCAGAATCCGCAACGATGAAAAAACTCAATAGAATACTTATCACCTTGTTTTCATTATCCTTAATGATCATTTCCTGTAAAAAACATACGGAAGAAATGAGCGATCTGGATAAGCTCCGCAATAATAATAATAAAAAAAGTTATCCTGTAACGAAAATGGATAGCGCGCAAGCGATCCAATTTATTACAAAGCAAAAAATTCAGGAATTACTTGATCTTTCAACCCTATATTACAACGGAAATCGTGACACAGAAATAGATTCCATCATTTATGCTCAAATGAACAGCTATTTTGCTGATCCTGACTCAACCAAGCTAAAACCGATTCTCCACCAACTTGACAGTTTAAAAGCAAAATCTGCGCGGGTAGGAAATCTTGAGGTTGAGAAAAAGATTGTCGGCAGAGATACGCTTGATTTCGCAAAATTTGATGTAGAATTTTTTGACAAAGACAATAAATCTTTAGGAAATTTCAATAAAACGGTACAATATTCCTTAAAACTTTCTCCTGTGAAATTCAAAAAAGAATTCAAATTCTATTTTGAAAGGTTTGGTACACCTTTACCAAAAGACAGTATTTCTTCCGGAGTTACTAAATAATCAAGAGGAACATCATATTTATCATAATCATCAATTTTTTCATCAGGACTGAAGAAATTGATTCCTATTTTCTTACACTCAGAATTATTGAGTTGAGAAAAAAAACGATCATAAAACCCTTTTCCATAACCAATTCTATTTCCCTGACAGTCGCAATAAAGCAGAGGCGTAAGAATGTAATCAAAATCGTTTAGCCCGGAATCTTCGTCGGTTTCAGGTTCAGAAATTCCCCATTGATTTTGGACTAATATTGTTTCCGAAGTCAATTCAACCGAAATTAGTTTTTCTTCTATCATTTTCGGAACAAAAACCTGGATTCCGTTTTCGAAAAAATATTTGATAAATAAATAAGTATCAATTTCATTAAATTTTTTAATGGGCAGGAACAAGTGAATTTTTTGATCACGAACAGGCTGAAAAAAACGAAGGAAATTTTCAAGGATTTTTCCTGATAAAAAATTAACCTTATCTTCTGACAAGGCTAATCTTTTTTTCATATATTCTTTCCTCAATTCGGATTTCAGCATTTTAGGTCTCTTTAACAGAAATTATTTTTACGGGGCAAGCTTTCGCTGCTTTTTCACAGGGCTCAAAAGCATCATGCTGAGGGGTTTTTACGGTATGAAAACCTTTCTTATCCGTTGCTTTCAGAAGTACCGATTTGCCATCTTTTTTTGACATACGGAAAAATTCCGGTGCAAATTCTGCACAGTAGTTACAGCCTATACATTTGTCGCGTTGAAGCGTAATAATTACCATTCTAGAGAAGAGATTAAGAGATTTCAGAGTGAGACTAAATCTTTTGTCTCCTGTTTCAAAATCTCAAGTCTATTTTTAAGCCTGAACTATTTTATACAATTTATCCGAAGGACGTACTCTGAAATTAGTTTTAAAAGTAATCACATCGGATTTTGAGGCTTTCTCTGCTTCAGGCTTTTCATCAATCATCATTTGCTCTACAATCATTTCCTGTGAACCTGTTGTTGGCCCTTGAATCAGAACTTTATCACCGATATTCAAATCGTATGCTTCGATTAAAAATTCTGCAATATTGGATTTGGGATAAAAGTGCCTTCCTTTTCCGATGTACACTTTTTCTGAGTCGCACTCGATCCTGAATTTGCTGACCATTCTCCCAATTCCTGCCCGAGATAATATCCACTCCAGAAACCTCTGTTATAAACGGTTTCCAGCTGTTTCAT
>DAMDNI010000079.1:0-7957 GCA_032083825.1 Bergeyella sp.
ATTTACAAAAACAAGCAGAAAGATTTGATACAAAAGTTCATTATGAGCTGATCACTAAAGTTGAATTCGCAAAAGAAGCTGGTGGTATCCATAAGCTTTGGGCAGGGAATAAAGAGATTTTTGCAAAATCAGTAATTATCTCAACAGGAGCAACAGCGAAATATCTTGGTCTTGATGATGAGAAAAAATATTCTGGTGGAGGAGTTTCTGCATGTGCAACCTGCGATGGATTTTTTTACAGAGGGAAAGATGTTGTTGTAGTCGGAGGCGGAGACACTGCTGCTGAAGAAGCAACTTACCTTGCAAAATTGTGTAAAAAAGTTACTTTATTGGTAAGAAAAGGCGAGTTTAGAGCTTCAAAAGCAATGATTCACCGTGTTGAGCATACGCCAAATCTTGAAGTAAAATTTTTCCATGAACTTATCGGCATCGAAGGTGAAAACAATCTGGTAGAAAGAGCAGTTGTGATCAACAACCAAACCCAGGAAAAAACGACTATTGATGTTCACGGGATTTTTATTGCAATTGGCCACAAACCAAATACTGATCTATTTGTAGGACAAATTGATCTTGATGAAAATGGCTACATCGTCACCGAAAAAGGCTCTTCAAGAACAAATCTTCCAGGGGTTTTTGCGGCAGGAGATGTTCAGGATCATATTTACCGACAGGCAATTACGGCGGCAGGAAGCGGATGTATGTCTGCAATGGATGCTGAAAAATACCTTGCAGAATTAGAAAATTAATATCTTTAATTTTTATATCAATCAAATTCCCCGACGAAAGCCGGGGAATTTTTAATTGAGAAAAAACTATCTCTTCATCATTCTATGTGACAGTATGTGTTTTTTAATCTTCACCAAAAGCAAGCTGAGGCTTTCTTTTTTTCTCCTTTACAGGATAAATTTTAAAATATAATAAAGCTAAAATGGTCGGTTTATTATAAATTCTGTGGTATCTGTACTTGGTGTTGAAATGCCTTACATTGATCTTATAGAAATCGTAGCCGATCACAACCAAAAGACATAGACAAATCACATAAAATACTCTGAACTCGAGGTGATAATAGGTGAGTCCTGAAAATACTGCTCCCATAATATAAGCAATCATAATGCTTAGCAAAAGCTTAGCTCTTCCTACCAATTCCGGCTTTTTTCTGTATTTGCTTTGTGTAAACATCGAGAAAAGAATTCCTAAATCGGTTGTTGTTCCTGTAAGGTGCGTGGTTTTCACAGAAAAGTTGGAAATACTTGCTGTCAAGCCGTTCTGAAGACCCGTTGCAAAAAGCATCAGAGCCACAAGATATTCTGTCTCCTCCAGAGTTTTTTCATAGTGAAACTGCCCGTAATATCCTACGAATAAAAGACAGATAATCTGTAAAACCAACGGAAGCGCATGGGCAAAATATTTATTCTTTTTATTAAAATTAATAACAATAAAGTTGGATAAAAACCCTCCGAAGAAGAATAAAAACAGCCATCCAGCAACTACTGCAACCTGTGTCCAGTTTCCTTTACTGATCTCTGCGGAAAGTATGGCGTAATGTCCCGTTACATTCGAAGTGAAATTTAAAAAGATTAATAGAGATGCAATGTTTATAGTTCCTGCCGTAAAGGCAGTCAGCGTCCCCAATCGTATATTATCTCCTAATGTCCTGCTGTTACTATAATTTCTTAACATGTTTTCTGATTTATAAATTGATAATTATTTTTTTAGATAAAAACTTCTGCCAGTCTTCCTTTTTCAGGAGCCGCCTCAAATACTTCTGTATGAATATCCTGAATAGCAAGAGTTTTTGATTTTTTAATATACGGGATAAGATCAAACTTTCCGTTTCTGGCTTTAGTCTTAAGATTTGAAGAAAAATACGCTTCTTCGATATTAGCGGCTTCTATATAATTATTAAAAGCTCTCTGCATACTTCCGGTGAAAACATCAAACACAATTTTGTTGATAATATTCGGATATTTGTTGTTGATAATACTGCAGGCATCATAGAATTCCTGAGTTCTGACTTTATTCAGGATCATGGTTTTCGTGGTGAACAGAAGATCTCTTATAGAATCTCCCATATCGTATCCGGTTACCAGCATGATGTTGTATTTAATTCCGTCATTGGCGGTTTCTTTCTCTTTTAGAACTTTCTTTAAAACACTTAAAGATTCAAGAGAATAATCTGTTGCTATTAAAATGGTTTTGTTCATGTCTTTAGATTTAGTTCTGTATTATTTTGTTGGTACAAAACTATATCGACGTTATTAGAAACCTTTTGGAATCAAATTAAAATGTAATTAAAAAGATTAAAATGAGATTAAAATCTTCTAATTTTCTGATGTTGGAGGTGTGAAAATAGGAAAACGCACTTCTACAGTAGTCCCCATATTGATGCTGGAGCTTACATGAAGTTCGCCCTGATGAAGTTTAATAATATTTCTTGCCAAAGGAAGCCCGATACCGTAACCTTCGAAATTACGAGTATTGGAAGCACGGAAAAACGGATCATAAATTTTATCAATTTCACTCTCCGGAATCCCGATTCCTTTATCTTTTACAATAATATATACATGAGTATTGGTAGCTCCAAGAGAAACTTTCACCTGCTGAAATTTGGAGTATTTGCAAGCATTGTTGATGATATTCGCCATAGCAAGATGCAGAAGCTGCTCATTTCCCTGAACTTTGAGTTTTTTAGGATTATCGGGAAGCATGCTTAGATCCATATAAATATTGTTTCGGGAATTGATTCTCTTTAATGTTTCGATCACATCCCATAAAAGCTGATCCATCCTCGTTTTTTCCATCTTCTGGATTTTTCCGTCAAAACCAGTTTGGGCAATCATCAATAAAGCTTTGATTTTTTTATCGAGTTTTTCTGCTTCGTCCAGAATAATCTGAAGTGTTTCCTTGTATTCTTCTGCAGAGCGATTGATTGATAATGCAACATCAGCTTCTCCCATGATTGAAGTGAGCGGTGTGCGAAGCTCATGAGAAACGTTTCCGATAAGATGATTTTGCGTCTCAAAAGAAGTTTCAATTCTTGTGAGCATATCGTTAAAGGTTTCCACAAGCTCGTTCAGCTCTTTGTTTCCGGGCTGTGGTTCTAAACGAAGATGAAGGTTTTCTGAACTGATCTGCTTCACCTTTCCTGTAATTTTAAGAATAGGCTTGAATAAAGATTTTGACAGATAAAACGAAAAAATGAAACAAAACGCAAGAGATACAATCATGCATGTAATCAGAGTTCTTTTCAAAAAGCCCAGATAATCAACAACATAATGATTTTTTGCAGATGCAATAGCGAGATAATCTTTGTTATCGGATCTGAAAGATTGCCCGATATAATAGAACTCATCATCATTATAATTGGCTTCGCCGTCTTTCATGATGTTATTGAAAAAAGCTTCAGGAATGTGCGTTTCCTGAGATATTCTATTAAAATTAGAATCTTTCGGGGCTGCAAATATATAATCTCTTTCAGAAGGAAGCTCCTGTTCCACTGATTCTATCTGGATTCTGTTTTTAGAAGATTTCAGCTGTTCTTTGCTTTTTTCGATCTGTACGATTGTTGTCGTTCGGATTTTTAATAATTCATAAAAACGCTGATGCGAAAAATTAACAATGGAAAAGTACACCAAACCACTGAAAAGAAGGATAACCGTAGTAAAAACTAAGGTCAGCAAAATCATGGTTTTGGTTTGGTTGGTGGTAACTTTTCTAAACATTTTATGATGATTTTTTCAGAACATATCCCATTCCGATTACAGTATGAAGAATCTTATTATCTTCTTGGCTGTCGAGTTTTTTTCTTAAATAATTGACGTAAACATCAACAACATTAGTTCCCAATTCATAATTTACACCCCAGACTGCTTCCAGGATCTCTGCACGCGAAATAACTTTTTCAGGATTGTTCAAGAAATAAATTAAAAGCTTGTACTCGGTGGAAGTGAGTGAAATTTCGTTCCCTGCGCGAAGTACTTTTTTGGTATAATCATTTACATATAAATCAGAAAACTGGTAGGAATTTCCTTTTTCCGCTTCGGATAAATCAGGGATATTATTGTGTAAACTTCTTCTGAGTAATGATTTAATTCTTGCAACCAATTCAATGAACTTGAATGGTTTAACCAAATAATCGTCTCCGCCGCTTTCAAGCCCCAAAACGATGTTTTCCGAAGAATCCAAAGCGGTAAGAAATAGGATAGGGACGCTTTTATTTGTTTTCCGAATTTCTCTGCATACATCAATCCCGTTGATTTCCGGAAGCATAATATCAAGAATGATCATGTCAAAATCATTTTCCAAAGCAATATTTACACCGGTCGGACCGTCAAAAGCGACTGAAATTTGGTATCCGATTTCCTGCAGACCCTTTTTAATAAAGGATACAACGCTTGACTCATCTTCAATAAGGAGGATTTTTTTCATAAAAACTAACTTCACAAAAATAATAAAAATAAAGAATTTGATTTTGATCGAAATTAGACAGCAAAGAAAGCTTTATTTTAAATTAAGTTTTCATTAATTTCGTCAGATGAAAAATTTATTTCTAATTTTCTTTGGAGGTGGAGTAGGAAGTGTTTTTCGTTTCCTGATTTCTAATTACACCCAAAAACTCTGGAATATAAGCAGTTTTCCGATGGGAACATTTGTTGTGAATCTTACCGGCTGCTTTGTCATAGGACTGTTGTCATCCTATTTTATGAAAATAGATTCTAGCCTGAAGTTTTTGCTTATTACCGGTTTTTGCGGCGGTTATACCACATTTTCTACATTTTCGGTGGAGAATTATTCTTTATGGCAAAACGGCTCTTATAATATTCTTTTTTTGTACGTGTTTTTAAGTGTTATTTTAGGTTTTTTCGCTGTGATATTGGGATTTCAGATCATGAAGAATTAAAATTTTCCTTTGATAATGAATACCTTGGAAGAAAAGTATAAAAATTATTTGTACAGAATATAAAAGCATCTTATATTTGCACCACTGAAAACGAGAAATCGTAGAAGTAAGGAGAGTTGGCAGAGTGGTCGATTGCGGCAGTCTTGAAAACTGTTGACTGTAACAGGTCCGGGGGTTCGAATCCCTCACTCTCCGCAGAGTAAAACTCAAAAATTACTAAAACCCTTTAAAATGTAGATTTTAAAGGGTTTTTTATTTTTTGGAATACCAGACAGAGTACATCAGATTATTTCATTCTTTTGGTGATTAATTCGGTGAGTAGTATTTACAATACTGCTTCGTTTTTTTGGTATATAGATTTGTTCCACATTTGTTTCTTATTATAAAAAAATAAAAAATTTGGGATAGATCTATCCCAAATTTTTATTTTTAGTATATGTCTAATATTTCTTTTCGTAATAACTTTATAGAAGCAACATAATATATCGTTTATACTATTTGTTTTGTAATCTTTCAGTTAATTGTATGAGGGCTTCAATTTGTATTTTTTGTTTATCCACTTGTTTTTGAAGTTCTATAGTATGCAGATAAAGTTCTTCAATTTTCTCTAAAGACTGTAAAGAAAGATCAGATAAATTAAAAGAAACTTCTCCTTCATCATTTTTTGATAAACTATTAATTGATGTTACTCCAGGCAAATGCCTGTTTTCAATAATAAATTTTTCGACTTCATATAAACTTTTGAACTTGTATGCAGGATCTAAAGTAGAATGCCCGTCAAAATAATCTTCAAAAACATAATCAGCATAGCGATTACTATCAGTAAAATAAGCCTTTCCCCATACATTTCCTTCTAATTGTATATCAATTAAATATGATGTTCCTCCAATGGTTATATTTTTTCTGCCACCGGATGTTCCTGGATGTATAACTGTGAATGGGCCTCCACTAGTACCGTAACCTAAAGAGTACATTAGATTTTGTCTATTACCAGAGTCAGCTCCTCCACCTACAACAAAAACAGCATCATTACTATTTACAGCTAAATTATTTTTACCTAATGTTACAACTCCACCTGGGTTTAATGAAGAATTTCCACCAATAAGGTTAGTTCCTAAATTAAAAGAATTTGGTGAAATGGCTTTCGAAAAATATCCTATAGAAATAGAATTCTGTCCTTGTGCCTCAGCTCCATAACCTATTGCAACAGAATTTTCTCCTGACGCTGTGGATTCTCTTGTTAAAGCAACAGATGCCCTTCCTGTAGCTTTAGCGCCATCATTTGCAGCAAATGCGTAGTTACCTGCAACAGTGTTAGCACCAAATGCAGCAGAATTATTTCCTGTTACACTTGTTTTATTGCCAACGGTAATCGAATTATCTCCTGTAACACTATTATTATCTCCGGCTCCAATAGATGCAGAGCCTGAGATGGTATTATTTTTACCAAAAGAAGAGGAGTTAGCTCCAGAAGCTTCATTGTTTAGGCCAGTTGCAATAGAATTAATTCCAACAGAACCTCTCTGAGTATTACCAAAACGGACTGCTCCTGCTGTATCCAACTGTACGAGGTTGCTTCCGGAAACAGCAGAGCTATAAACTGCATTCTTACCAATAGAAACGGCTCCCATTTGATAGATATTTTGTGTATTTGCTGTTGCACCAGTATTTGTGGCAACATTATACCATGGTTCAGGGCTAATATTAGCAGCTGCAACCGATTTTACAACTCCATCCGTATCAATAGCTAAAATTTTATCAAAAGAAGTTACCGTTTGTAAGCCTCCTAATTTCAAAGGATCAGAGGTGGAAACTACATGAAGTGTATTAGTTGGAGCAGTAGTGCCTATTCCTAAATAACCATTTCCTAAAAGAGCCATTTTAGTTGTTCCACCACTAAAACCAAATCCTAAATAACTTGTAGTGGCATTATTTTGATAATTGTACTTTATATCTGCTAAATCACTATTCCCGGAATCAGATTTTCCTATTTTAAGGTAGGTTTGATCTCCTACTGCCATATTGGGAGAAGTCATTAAAGAGATAATATTGTTGTTTCCAACATTTGTTGTATTCAGGTGTAAAGGAACTGATGGCGAACTCGTACCAATGCCGACTCTTCCCATTTGATAAATATTCTGTGTGTTCAATGTTGCTGGCACATTTCCTCCCGCAACATTCCATGGTTCCTGATAGTTAACTGTAGAAGAATTTTTTATTGAGACCCAAACTGTTCCGTCAAAATAATAATATCCGGCATTAGTTACATTTATAGTTTTGTCTGTAGTTGGGCTTGCAGCGGCCGTTGCGTATATAATTGCACCTATTTGATCCGCTCCATATTTTCCATCATTTGCTTTTAATTGATTACCCGTTAATCGTGGAGCAATTAATCCATCAATTTTTTTTTCATTTAAGGGAGAAGCTTTAATATCTAATGTTGCTTTGGGTTCATCCGTATCTATTCCTACTTGAGAATAAGATATGTTTGAAATTAGAATACTGCTTATAAGTATAATGTGTTTTTTCATTTGATTTTTTTAGTATTAAGATAAAATTAACCTTGCTCATCTTCATCCAAAGACAAGAAAGTGATATGTATAAAAACATTGATAGTATGAAGTTAGGCGAAGGGTGGGGGTCTTACATTGTTTTCTCGTTGTAATTTTAAAGGTCGTTTTTGTATTGTATGGTAAGAAAATAGTTTTTCAGTATAGTTAAAAGATAATAATAAAACACTGTATAAATATTTAATTACATTCTTCTTAATGTCTAATGGAATTACGTTATTAGATATAGCTATACAATCTACCCCAAAATACTGATTATGAAAAGAATGGTTATATAATATGATTTTACGCCCTATGTTTTTTGCAGCATATTTTTGGATAGAAACATTTACTGATTTATGTTTAGTAAAATGCTTTTTAGATTTACTTTCTGATTTATCTTCTTGTAAAAATTGCTTATTTACAATGCTATATTTCAGCACATCATTTTTACCAGTTTCGCTGATATATATATATTGGGAATTGGATATTCCAGTTCCTTCGGAAA
>DAMDNI010000079.1:7967-11662 GCA_032083825.1 Bergeyella sp.
AGACCAGAACTATCCAGAGAAAAATTGTCTTTCGAAGTAGTTGATAAAAACTTAAAGTGCGTTTCAATTCATCAATTTTGTTGATGCAAAACTACTTTAAAGCAGGCATGATTTAAAATATTAGCCTATCCACATTCAAAATACGGATAGTACTAATTGAATTTTTAATCAGTTGTTTTTCAATTGTTTATCATTCTCTTTTTTAAATTGATGCACAAATTCTGATGGAGTAATGCCTAGTATTTTCTTAAAATTTTGTGCAAATCGGGAATGTGAAGAAAATCCTGAAACTTCAGAGAGGTAACTTATTTTATAACTCAGATATTCCGGATGATTATACATTTTGTTCACTATGAAATTTATTCTTAACATATTGATATAATCATTAAAATTCTGTTGGTAATATTTATTAATAATATAGCTAATGTATCTGTTGTTGGTAGCAAGTAAAGTAGAAAGATTAGATATTGTAAAAGATTTTTCTGTATAAGCAATACTATTTTTTTCAAATTCTTTCAATTTCTCATACAGTTCGAATTCTTTAGCTTCCGAAATTATTTTGGAAGGAGACTCTTGCACTTTGGGTCCAGCATATTTTGCTTTTTTTACGGCATCAGATTTTTCTTCTGAAATAATTGATTTTTCAGATTTGATTTCCTCTATTATTTCTCTAAAGCGGGTTTTTACTTTTTTATCATTAACAATATGAAAAATCCAAAATCCTCCAATAAGTATGAACAGTACGACTAGTGTTAGCAGGACATAGTTTTGTAAAAAGCTGTCTTTCTCAACTATAATGCTATCTTTTTTTTGTAATTCATATGAAGAAATTTTTGAGGCTTCAGATAATTTCCTTTCATTATTTTCGATTAAAGAAGCAAGGAAACTGTCTTTCTTGACACTTTCATCAAACTTAATATTATAAAGTAATGCATTCTCTGTTATTCTATCAAGAATTCGGAAATTTTTCCTTTCTTTTGCTGTTTCTAGTGCTTTTGTAATATAATAGTTCGCTTTTTCTTTTTTTTCTATATGATTGTAGATTCCTTTAACTAAAAAATAATTCTCTAATGTATAGAGTTTGTCATCATCTTTAATAGATTCTCTGATCTTATCCGCTTTATCAATGTTTGTTGCAGCTAAAGAAAGATTACCACATTTTATATTATCAAAAGCCCAACCATTGTAAATAGCAAAAAGAAAGGGTAAATCAGTTTTGGGATTTCGTCCAAGTTTTACCAGCTTTTTATATATGGAGTCAGTTTTACAAAATTCTTTTTTATTTCTTAGACTACGTAACTCATATTGATAAATATAGCTATTAATATCATCATTATTTGGATCTGTCACAAAACTTAAAGCTTTTTTCCAAGATTGTTTAGCTTTATCCTCTTGACCTACATTTTCATAACTTAAAGTTATATGATTATAAATGAAAAATAGTTTTTCTTTATCATTGCTTTTTTCTGCATAGTAAGCTGCTTTTTCAAAAAGCTTTATGGCTCCCAAAAATTTACCTTGTTTATCTTTTATATCACCAAGGTACTGATATAGGCGGATAAAGTCATCATCTGATTTTGCTATTTTCAATAGCTCTAAACCTCTTTTATACCCATCTTCAGTTGTTTTATGAGGTAACATAAGCTGCCTCATAATTTCGGGATTTATATTATCCTTCTTTATTTGAGAGTATGAAAAAATAAATACTAATAAAAAAAATATAGAAGTTTTTCTAATCATTGAGTCGGGAATATCTGTGTTTTTAGTAGTTTAAAATGAATGAAAATGCTTGACAGAAACGGAAAGCGATGTTAAATATTGGATAAAAATACACATATTTTTAATTACTGCTGTATTGTTATACTATTTTGCAGCTTTATAGATTATAATTATGTGGTAAATAAGGTAATTTATTATCTTTGTATTTAGTAGATTTATAATTTAATAGAAAATTATTTAAAATATAGCGTTTCGCTTTAAACTCTGTTACGGAAATACGGCCAATTTTTTTCAAAGTAACACAGGAAGTAAAGTAGAAATGCCCACGGTATGCGTGGGCGTTCCTTTTGCTTTGTGTTATTGCCTTTGGTCGGGCTTCCGTAACAAGCAGGGAATTAGCCCGCGTTTTTCATTTTAGAAGATGTTAAGGCTAAGCATCGGGAAAAAATCCTGATCAAATATCCTGCCTATAACAACTTTTATTTTTAAAATGAAAAGAATAATCCAAAAGTTATATGATACGGTCTCATATTGGAGAATAGATGATACTTTAGCTTTACCGAAAGAAAAAGATTTTACCATCCTGCTCAATCAATATATTTTTATATTATCTATTATATTTTTGCTTCATAGCCTGTTTAGCATGTTGTTTATTGGGTTGTCTTCTGACACCCTTTTGCTCTTAGGAACTGCAATTTTTTTTTGCATCACCTTTCTTTTACTGGGGAGCATTATAAAAAACCAGTATTTCATTTCAATAGTTTTCGTTCTGTTAACAATTATCACTACTTATTATTCTTCTTTTTGCGGTATCGAGAGCGGAATATTTCTATTCTATTTTCCTTTGATATCAGCTGTTTATATCTTTTTCTCTTGGAAAAACCACAAATATTTTATCATTTTTTTACTATCATTCATTCTTTCAAACCTTTATCTGTCCGCAGCCAGTAATTTTGAATTGGTAGAAAGGAATGAAAGATATGTCAATTTCAGACACACTTTACTGATGCTGAACATTACATGCATGCTGTTGGTCTTAACATTAAATTCCTACTATTTTTTATTAAAAAGAGAAGATTATTATTTTACGTTAAACAGGAATTTATATAAAAAGGAACAAATTGAAAATCTGAGTAATGAAGTTCAGAAATTCAAGAAAATACTGAATAAAGATGTTTTTTCTGAAGAGACATTGCGCGATCTAGTAGATTCAATACAGCTGAATGATGTGATATTTATAGATAAATTCGAAGTTTTATTTCCTTTCTTTTTTGAAAAATTACATAAACTTAGCCTTAATCCGCTATCTGTTTCTGATCTTAAAATGTGTGCAATGCTGAAGCTTGGCTTCACGGCTAAACAAATTGCAATTTATACCAACTCTTCTATAAAATCTGTAGAAGGCAAGATATACAGACTAAGAAAGAAATTAAAAATATCCGATAGCGAATCAAAGACTTGGTTTGCAGCGTTATAAAATATATTTCTAAATATTGTTATTCCCTCATTTTTACTTGCGAGGGTTTCCGAGGGTGCTTTTATGCCTATTATTTTTTTGAATTTTTGTCTTTTTGCAGTGTTAGTCTAATCAAATAACAAACGATGTAAGCTGACTCTAAAACCAAATAATGAGAAAGAAGGGCATAAAAGCATTTGAAATTTATTTTTTCAGGATCAGTTTTATACTGTTCCTGCTTTTATGTTCCTTTTATTCACAATCTGTATCGGCTCAGGCTGCAGAAAATACTGAAATAAATATCGAAGAGCCAGCCTCAGTTTCTACAACACAGGGAAAATCTCTCCCAGAAACAGAATCTTCTGTCATATATATCACACCGGGAACTATAATAGTAGGAGAATTTAATACAGATTCTGATCATATTGTTATTATACAGAAAAAGAAAGAAAACAAAACAGAGAAATTAGAATACGAAAATAAAAATAAAACAGAAAAGGAACAGAAAAAGCGGATAAAC
>DAMDNI010000080.1:0-691 GCA_032083825.1 Bergeyella sp.
TTTTGTTGTTACCGGCAACTCAAAAAAAGAAGCAAACAAAAACACACATTGTAAAAAAAGAAGTTAATTATTATGAAGAGACTATTACTTTTCCTCACTCTTTTTTTGGCAGCAAACCTCTCTGCCCAAAATATGAAGATGAAGGATTACAGCAATATTCTTAGGAGCAAAAACATTTATGAAATAAATGCTTTTCTGAGAGATGCACATCCTGACGATCCCAGGAGATCCGTCCTCAAACCTAAGGTGATGAAAATGATGCAGGAATATATCCAAAATGCACATCCTGCCGATCAACGTGTAAAAGAAATGCAGGAAATGCTTGCTCTTTTGAAGAGAAGGCCTTCCACCAAAATTTCTTTTGACGAAATGAATGCTATTATCAAACAAAAACAAATAGCCAAATACCGTAAAGAATTAGAAAAAGCCAGCATGAATATTGCTGACAAGCAAAATGCTCCTGACTATACCTCTTCCAACAGTTATATTGCCGCAGCTGCAAATGCTGATGATCCGGAAGCAGAAGAATTCAAACTGCTGATGAATGAAGATCCTGTTGAGCACAAGATGAAAACAACCAAAATTCTAAATTCTCTTTTCGATAACGATCCTTCCAGCAGAGAATCTATTGTGATGATTGAAAACAAATCAGACTGTAATATCATCATGAGGATTGAAGGTGTCGGAAATT
>DAMDNI010000080.1:701-5001 GCA_032083825.1 Bergeyella sp.
CAATCGTTGTAGATAAAGGGAATTATCTTTTCAGCAGTATGGTTTGTGGAGCCCAGTATGCTTCACAGAAAACAATAGAGAAATCTTTGATGGTTTCGCTGGGAAATCCTGTAATTATCAGCAGCACAGCAAAATAATTTTAATAAAAAACATCGGGATTTATCATCTCCCGTATGTAGAATTACAAATAATGGGCAAGAATAAATTAGCCAGATTCGCAGAAAACAAAATACTTCCGAACGTTATACAGCCGACAAGAGACGAGGCTTTAAACGGATTTTATTTAAAAGGAAAATGGCGTGATGAAGTATTTAAAAACAACAATCCTATCGTTCTGGAATTAGGATGCGGAAAAGGAGAATATACGGTAGGAATGGCAAAAGCTTTTCCTGAAAAAAACTTCATTGGAGTTGATATTAAAGGAGCCCGTTTTTGGTTTAGTGCAAAAGAAGCTGTACAGAATAATTTTCACAATGCAGCTTTTCTGCGGACACAAATTGAGCTGATTGATCATTTTTTTGATAAAAATGAAGTGGATGAAATCTGGATCACTTTCCCTGATCCGCAGATTAAATATAAACGTACAAAACACCGTCTTACACATCCTGATTTTCTGGCACGTTACAAAAATATTTTGAAACCTGAAGGAATCATTCACCTTAAAACCGATTCCGAATTTCTTCATGGCTACACTTTAGGATATCTTCAGGGAGCCGGACACGAAATTATTACTGCACATCATGATATTTACGGAGCTCCGGAATATGATCCGAATACGGAACATTTAAGAGAAATCAAAACCTATTATGAAGAACTTTTCTCTGCAAAAGGGAAAACAATCACTTATATAAAGTTCAAAATTACTTGACGATGAAATAAGTACGAAAGAAAACACAATTTAAATGATGAAAAAAAACAGGCTGTTAATTCTACTAACAGTATTCTGCGCTGTGTCATTATCTGCACAAAACAAAAAACACACAAAAGAAATAATCTACAGCACAAATATCAAAAATATTGAAGAATTCCTCAAATCTTCACATCCTGATGATCCAAGAAATCCTATTTTAAAAAAGCGCCTTATAAAGCTTAAAAATGAAACATGGATGAAAGGGAAATATTCCCCTTCCATAAACCAGCCGCTAAAAGCAAAACATTTTCCGCCCGCTTTTCCTCAAACTGATATAAAGAATTATGAAGAAGATTGCGAATATCAGGATCTGATAACGGAAAGCCCTCAGGAACATACGGATAAAACACTGAAACTGCTCAATAATCTCTTCAACAATGACAAAACAAATAAAGAAGTTATTGTCCTTGTTCGGAACAATTCTGAATGTAACCTGATTATTCGGATTAATGGTAAAAAATTGTACAATCTTGCAGTGCCTGCACATGGAGAAAACACCATTGTTGTTGAGAAAGATTCTTACAGGTTATCCAGCAATGTATGCAATATAAAATATGAAGCTTTTAAAAATATTAGCAAAGGATTTATTCTTACTTTGAAAACGTCAGAAATACAACCTTCAAAAATAATTTCCGCCAGCAATTCTAAAAGTAAATAATTTCAAAAACTTAGTTTTGACAAAAAAAATCGGTCAACTTTCAGTTGACCGATTTTTTATTATTAAGAAAAAACCTTATTCAGCGTCGAAATCCTTATCTGCATCAGCAGTTACTTTTTCTCCTTCTTCTTTAGATTTTTCTTTGTCAGCTTTTCTCTGAGACTGTCCTTCTTTGATTGCATCAGAAACAACGCTTAAAATCATATCGATAGATTTTGAAGCATCATCATTTCCTGGAATCACGAAGTCTACTTTTCTTGGGTCAGAGTTGGTATCAACGATTCCGAAAACAGGAATACCCAATTTTTTAGCTTCTGTAACAGCGATGTGTTCTCTAAGGATGTCTACTACAAATACAGCAGATGGAAGACGTACCATGTCAGCAATAGAACCTAAGTTCTTCTCCAAATTGGCTCTTTGTCTGTCTACCTGTAGTCTTTCTTTTTTAGATAGAGTTTCGAATGTACCGTCTTTTTTCATTTTGTCGATCGCATTCATTTTCTTTACAGCCTTTCTGATTGTAACGAAATTCGTTAACATACCACCTGGCCATCTTTCAGTAATATAAGGCATATTAAGTTCGGAAGCGTGTTTTGCAACCACTTCTTTCGCTTGCTTTTTAGTTGCTACGAAAAGAACTTTTTTACCTGCAGAAGTAATTTTTTCCAAAGCAGCACATGCTTCATCCAATTTTACAGCTGTTTTATGTAAGTCTACGATGTGAATACCGTTTTTCTCCATGAAAATGTATGGAGCCATATTCGGGTTCCACTTTCTGGTCATGTGACCGAAGTGTACGCCTGCCTCTAGAAGGTCTTTTACATTTGCTTTTGCCATGTTTTTGTTTTTTGTTAGTTTACTTTCCGCTTTTAAGCAATCAACTTTACTTTAGATGGGAGTAGAGTTTGGATGCTAAACATAACGGGCAATTTTTTTGTTAGATTAATAGATTTTAAGATTTGAGACACGAGACGGATAATAAAATCTCTAATCTCAAGTCTTTTAGTCTCTTGTCTAAAATGATTAACGTTTTGAGAACTGGAATCTCTTTCTTGCTTTTTTCTGACCTGGTTTCTTTCTTTCCACCATTCTTGCATCTCTTGTTAAAAGACCTGCTGGTTTTAGGGCCAGTCTGAATTCAGCATTGATTTCGCAAAGTGCTCTTGAAACACCTAGTCTGATTGCTTCAGCCTGTCCTGTATTTCCACCTCCGAAAACATTTACAGTAACATCATATTGCCCTGCTGTTTCAGTAAGGATGAACGGCTGATTCAACTTGTAAACCATTACATCTGTAGAAAAATATTCTTTAGCATCTTTACCGTTCACTGTAATATTTCCAGAACCTGGTTTTACGTAAACTCTTGCTACAGAAGTTTTTCTTCTTCCGATTTTATGAACTGTAGACATATTAATTATTTAAATTCGTTAACATTGATTACTTTTGGCTGTTGAGCTTCGTGCTTATGCTCAGATCCTTCATATACATAAAGGTTCTTGTAAAGCTGAGATCCCAATTTGTTTTTAGGAAGCATTCCTTTTACAGATTTTTCCAAAACTTTCAACGGATCTTTTTTCAATAGCTCAGTAGCAGTCATAGACTTTTGTCCACCAGGATAACCGGTGTGCCAAATGTAAGTTTTATCTGCCCACTTGTTTCCGGAAAGGGTTACTTTCCCAGCATTCAAAACGATTACGTTATCTCCACAGTCAACGTGCGGTGTAAAGTTCGTCTTGTGCTTACCTCTCAAAATCTTTGCAACCGTAGAAGCTAATCTACCTAATGGTTGTCCTTCAGCGTCTACCACAACCCATTCTTTATTAGCGGTAGCTTTGTTAGCCGAAACGGTTTTGTAACTTAATGTATTCACACTTATAAGTTTAACGATTAAACATAATTTTCCCAATAAGGGTGCGCAAAGGTAGGAATATTTTTTGAATTGAGAAACCTTTTTTAATAGTTTTCTATTAATTTTGAACTGTAAAAAAACGCTTCTATACAATTTTAAATTGTGAAAAACCATTTTACATTTGCATAAGCAGGCTGTTTTTAAAATAGATTCATATAAAAATCTTTATATTAGCAAAGTATTAATTTTGACCTTCAAAATCAAATAAATACATACGAACTTATTTATAATGTTAAAGAAAATCTTCTTTTTACTCTTTATTTTTTCAGGAATTGTAGCTGCATTTTCCCAAAAAACACTGGATTTGCTTTTAAACAATCTCGATGAGGTCATTAGTAAAGAAGATATTTATACTAAAAAAAAGCATCAGGAAATTAACGAACTTTTAGAACAGCTCAAATATTCCGGGCAGGAAGAGAAAATGTATGCACTCTATCATGATCTTTCGCGGAGTTACGAGGTTTTCATTGCGGATTCTGCAGAGTATTATACCAACAAATCTCTCGAAATCGCACAAAAGATCAAAAACGACAATTATATTTCCGAAAGCAAAATCCAGCTGGCAAGGATAAAAGCCAAAGCAGGAATGTTTCCTTTTTCTATTGATATTCTCAAAACAATCAACAAAAAAAATCTTAAGCAAAATCAGCTTGTAGACTATTACAAAGCTTATATTGAGGTTTACATTTATTGGATGGAATATCAGGATGGCCATAATATCAACGAAATTCTTCAGCAGAAAAATGCAGTTCAGGATACGCTGCTTTCCATACTTCCTAAAGATTCTTATGAATATTCCATCAATTCCGGGACTAAAAATAT
>DAMDNI010000080.1:5011-11595 GCA_032083825.1 Bergeyella sp.
AAAAATATTGAACTTAAAAACTTTGCTGCTGCCGAAAAAGATCTTTTCGCCGGTTATAAATATGTAAAACCTGACAGCCGCGAATATTCAATCCTCAACTCTATTCTGGCCTATCTGTACGAACAAAAAAAAGATGTGAATAAACAAAAAGAATATCTGGCCAAATCTGCTCTTTCAGACATTCATGCTGCAGTGAAAGAAAATATTTCGCTGCGATCTTTAGCCATTTTACTTTTTGAAGATAATGACATCAGCAGAGCCAACTTTTACATCAAAAGAAGTTTGGAAGATGCCAACTTCTATAACGCAAGATTAAGAAACATTCAGATTGCCAGGGTTTTACCTATTATCGACAAAGCATACCAAATCGACCGCGAACGTCAGGAGAAAAAAATGCGCTTCCTTTTCATCACAGCAAGCATATTATCGGTTATTCTTTTCATCGCTGTTATCTTAATCATTAAACAAAACAGAAAAGTTTCCAAAGCCAAAAAAAAGCTTACGGAAACAAATGAAAAGCTCAATATTTTAAATGAGGATCTGAAACTGGCCAATCTGAAACAGTTCGAAACCAATAATTCCCTTGCCGAAGCCAATCACCTGAAAGAACAATACATCAAAAGCTTTTTGGAAATCTGTACAGAATATATTGACCGTTTGGAGAATTTCAAAGGAATTGTCAACCGAAAAATCAAAACAGGACAAACCGCAGAAATCCTGAAAATGACCACTTCTTCTCAGGATAATTCCAAGGAACTGAAAGAATTGTACAGCAATTTCGATAAAGCCTTCCTAAAAATCTATCCCGATTTTGTAAAACAAATTAATGAGCTTCTCCGTCCTGAAGAAAGATATCAGATTAGTGACGATTACACGCTGAACCAGGAACTCAGGATATTTGCGCTGATTCGCTTAGGTGTTACCAATAACAATCAGATTGCTACATTCCTTCATTATACTTTGCGCACTATTTACAATTACCGGAGCAAAGTAAAATCCAAAGCCATCAATCCTGACGACAACTTCGAAACCAGAATTCAGAATCTTGGAAATATCTCTTCGGAAGTAGAAAATTAAGGACAAAATTTTGTCCTCAAAAACTGATTTTTCGATCCTTTTATTTCAAAAAAGTTACATTTCGGTTTGCATGAGATATTAATAATTAATTAACAATCAGTTTATTAAAAATTAATTTAGTACTTCTCAATTTACCTGAACCAGTTTTCAGGAATTACGATATACTGCTCATATTATATTTGTGAGGAAAGGAAAAAGCTGACACGAAACCAGCAGATTCCTGCCTACCCTTTTTTATTAAAAACTATAATATGAACAACAAGCCTTTTGAATTCAGGAGGACGAAAAAGCTTTCGCTCCGGCTTCCGGTTGCAGCAGGATTTCTATTTTCTGCAAGCTTATTCCCGAATTTTATGAATGCCCAGGAACAAAGTTCCCGGGATACGCTTACTAAAGAAAAAACGATCGACGAAGTCGTACTCATCGGCTACGGAAAAGTGAAGAAAAAAGATCAGACCGGTTCTGTCGCCACCCTGAAAATGAATACAGAAACCCGCGGATTTTCTCCCAATGCACAGGATGTTCTGGTCGGGAAAGTTGCTGGTGTTACGGTAACTACGGACGGCGGCTCTCCAAGTGGCGGAGCTTCCATCAGAATTCGTGGAGGATCTTCACTTTCTGCAAGCAATGATCCGCTGATTATCATCGACGGCGTAATGATTGACAATCAGGGATTGGGCGGTGCCGGAAATATCCTGAATACGCTGAATCCAACCGACATCGACACTTTTACGATTTTGAAAGATGCTTCTGCAACTGCAATCTATGGTTCCAGAGCATCAAATGGGGTGATTTTAATTACCACTAAAAAAGGAAACAGCGGAAAAATCCGGGTAACTTATGACGGAAATATGTCGGTCAGTTCTCCGAAGAAAACGATCGAAGTAATGAATGCTGATGAATACAGAACTTTTATTAATCAGACCTTTGCCAATCAGGGAAATTTCAATGAAGTCGTTGCCAAGTTAGGAACCGGAAATACCGACTGGCAAAAAGAGATTTACAGAACCACCTTTAATACCGAAAACAACCTGAGTATTCTCGGATCCGTAAACAACAAAATGCCTTACCGCGCATCTTTCGGATATACCAACCTTTCAGGTATTCTGAGAACTTCAGAGATGGAACGATACACCTCCAGCATCACTTTGAATCCTTCATTTTTTGATAAACATCTGAATGTAAATTTAAACGGACGCGGAATGTATATCAAAAACCGCTTTGCTTCTCAGGACGCGGTCGGTTCCGCAATTGTGATGGATCCGACTCAGAACGTATATGATAGTAACAGCCCTTTTGGCGGATATTTTACATGGACAGGAAGTGATGATAATATCATCCAGGTTTCCACAAAAAATCCTCTTTCGATTCTTAATATGAGAGAAGACAAATCGAATGTCTACAATTTTATCGGAAACGCTCAGTTTGATTACAAATTACATTTCCTGCCTGATCTTCATTTTAATTTAAATGTCGGGCTGGATTATTCTGAAAGCGATGGAACCATTTATATTCCTGCTTTGGCACCTTCCGATTATATGTATGGCGGCCTTGATCAGAAATGGGATCAGCTGCGCCGCAATTCAACATTAGATTTTTATGCACAGTACACTAAAAATTTTGGTTTTCTTGACAGCAAATTTGATATAATGGGCGGTTATTCCTGGCAGCATTATTATCGGGAAGGCAATAATATTTCTCACAGGGTTTCAAGATTTGACAATTACGGAAATCCTGCTTTGGTGAGCGAAAGTGATTATGCTACAGAACATTACATTGTTTCTTTCTTTGGAAGGCTAAATTATAGCATTAAAGACCGTTACCTTTTAACATTTACACTTAGAAATGATGGTTCTTCCAGATTCAGCACTGACAATCGCTGGTCGCAGTTTCCCTCAGCTGCTTTCGCATGGAAAATCAGCGACGATTTCTTTAAAGATTCAAAAACGGTTAACGATCTTAAGCTCCGTTTAGGCTGGGGAAAAACAGGACAACAGGACATTAATCAGGGTGATTATCCTTATTTGGGAACTTATCAGCACAGCATAGGAAATGAAGCCATGTATCTTCAGGGATATGATGCAAACGGAAATCCGATCTGGATCTCTCTGCTTCGTCCTCAGGCATATAACCCGGATCTGAAATGGGAAACTACAGAAACCTATAACATCGGTCTTGACTTCAATTTATGGAACAGCAGAATTGAAGGAGCGGTAGATCTTTATCAGAGAAAAACCACCGACCTCATCAATGCAGAAACCAAAGTGGCAGCAGGAACCAATTTTGCAGAATATGTAGCTGCCAACATAGGAACCTTGGAAAATAAAGGAGTTGAATTCTCTTTAAACACAAAACCTGTTGTCACTGAAAATTTCACTTGGGAAATAGGAGGAAACATTGCCTACAACTACAATAAAATCACAGCATTAAGCTACGGAGAAAATGCAAGTGCAATGAGAAGATACAGCATGAACGTCCATAAAGTAGGATACGCTTCCGGAATGTTCTATGTATACGAACAAATCTACGATGACAACGGGAAACCAATAGAAGGTTTTTATAAAGATCAGAATAATGACGGAATCATCAATGAATCTGACCTTAGGGTTTTCCATAAACCTGTTCCTGATTATACGTTCGGAATCAACACAAGATTACGTTACAAAAATTGGGATTTTTCAGTAGCGAGCCACGGAAGCATAGGAAATTACAACTATAATGCAGTTGCTGCAAATAACGCGGCATTAAGCCCAAGTTCAGTCTATGCCAATGAATTTTTAGTCAACCGCCCGAAAAGTGCTTTTGAAACCAACTTTCAGAATGGGCAGACCTTATCTGATTATTATGTTCAGGATGCATCGTTTTACAGGATTGATAATTTTGTTCTGGGGTACACTTTTAAAGACCTCAACAATATGCTGAAAAGTTTAAGAGTGTACGGCACTGTTCAGAATCCTTTTGTGTTTACAAAATACAAAGGCCTGGATCCTGAAGTTTTCGGAGGAATAGATGGTAACGTTTATCCAAGACCGGTAACGATTATGCTGGGGACTAATTTTAATTTCTAAAAAATTCAAAAAATGAAATTTATCAATACATATTTAATTGCTCTGTTCACCATTTTCACATTGGTTTCCTGTGTGAATGACCTGGATACCGAACCTTTGACAGACAATATCCTGACTCCTGAAGATGCATGGAAAGACCCTCAGGCTTACAGTCAGTTTTTAGCAAAAATATATGCCGGATTCGCACTTTCCGGAAACGAAGGTCCTGCAGGTTCTCCTGATATGAACGCTTCCGATCAGGGTGAAGCTACTTTTGTTCGTTCTTACTGGAATCTTCAGCAGCTTTGTACAGATGAAGTGATCGGAGCCTGGGACAACGAAACTCTGAGAGGCTTACAGTTCTGTCAGTGGAATTCTGCCAACAATTTCCTTTTGCTGAATTATACCAGAATCTATCTGAATATCGCTTATGCAAACGAATTCATGAGACAGACCACTGATGAAAAATTGGCTGAAAGAAATGTCTCCTCCGAGCTAAAAGCACAGATTCAGACCATGCGTGCCGAAACACGCGCTTTGAGAGCTTTGAGCTATTATTTCCTGATGGATCTTTACGGAAACATCCCATACATTCCTGAAGAAGCTGGGGTGGGCTCGTATCTTCCGGAGCAGAAAGACAGAGCCTCCTTTTTCAATTTTATTGAATCTGAACTAAAAGCTGTGGAAAATGCTTTACCAAACAATTCAACATCAAACTATGGAAAATTCACAGCTCCTGCATCATGGATGGTACTTGCAAAACTCTATCTGAATGCAGAAGTTTACATTCAGCAAAGCAAATACACGGAAGCATTAACCTATTTAAATAAAATCCTTTCTGCCGGCTACACTCTGGAACCTGAGTATAAAAATCTTTTCAATGCAGAGAATCACCAGTCGAGAGAAATTATTTATTCCATCGTTTTCGACGGACAGCGGGCAACCACTTATGGTGGAACTACTTTCCTTCTGGCTGCTTCCTACAAATCGGATATGAATCCGTTGGATAATTTCGGGCTTTCGCAAGCATGGTCCGGAATCCGTTCAAAAGAAACTTTGTCCGACAAATTTACGGATACCGACAAACGCGCTATGTTCTGGAAAACCGACAGAACGAGAGAAACCACACAATGGAGCGATTTCAACCAGGGTTGGTCTGTGGTAAAATTCACCAACAAAAAGAAAGACGGAACCAATGGCTCCAATTCGGTTTTTGCTGATACCGATTTCCCGATGTACCGTTTAGCTGATGTTTATTTGATGTATGCGGAAGCTGTTTTACGAGGCGGACAAGGCGGAAGTTTATCACAAGCCGTTACCTACATCAACCAATTGAGAACAAGAGCAAACGTAGCTTTAATTGGCGAATCTTCTTTAAACCTGAATTTCATTCTTGATGAGCGTTCCCGGGAATTGTATTGGGAAGGGCATCGCAGAAATGACCTTATCCGTTTCGGAAAATTCACCAAAGAATACAATTGGCCTTGGAAAAACGGTGTTTACAGTGGTACACCCAATATCGATGAGAAATTCAAAATCTATCCTATTCCGGCAACAGAAATTTCGGCTAACCCTAAACTCACCCAAAATCCGGGTTATTAATCTCTTGAAATAATGAAAACATTTTTTAAAATATTCATCATCAGCTTTTTGGGAAGCTTGCTGCTCACCTCGTGCAGAACGGACGATCAGCTTACTCTTAATGAAATACTTCCTACGACCATAGACGATATTGCAGAAAAAAGCTTTGTTCTTAGTGAGCCTGCTGCAAACTTGAATCCTTTGCTGGCTACTATTACATGGACACAGACTGAATTTAATCTAAGCAGTGCCTCACATACTGAGCCTGCAGGACCTGTAAATTATGTCCTGCAAATCGATAAAGACGGAAACAACTTTGCGAATGCGGTTACGGTAGCTTCTACCAACGGACTTTCCGCCGACATTTTCGTAAAAGATATTAATACTATTTTGTTAAATAAATTAAATGCTGTTCCGCAAGAAGAAAACCATCTGGAACTAAGAATACTCGTTTATTATGGACAGAATCAGTTTATACCGTCAACCAATACTTTAAAACTCATCATTACTCCTTACAAACCTTTGGAAGAAGTACAGGCAGTGTATCTTTTGGGAGATATGAATGGATGGAACAATACAAATACGGAATATATTATGTTCCGCAACTCCAACAATCCGGATGATAAAGTGTACACCTATACCGGAAGAATTGCCGGGAACACTTATTTCAAATTCATTCCGCAGGAATCTCTAGGAACCTACAAAGCTTATTGCAGAAAAGATGATTCTACGATGACGTACGAAGAAAGCTCAGGAGGCGCTTTTTATAATGAAGTCGAAAGATATGTCACCATTACCATTAATACAGAGACCCTGGCTTACACTATTGAAGAATATACAGGAAATAATACTGCTGTTTTCTACAATACCATAGGGCCA
>DAMDNI010000081.1:0-2732 GCA_032083825.1 Bergeyella sp.
AATGTTTTGAGGAAGAATTACAACTTTGTCTCCTTTTTTGTAAGAACCGGAAATAATCTGCCCGGCATAGCCTCTGTAATCATGAAGCTCATCAGTCTGCGGACGAATCACATACTGCACCTGAAATCTTGAATTTTCGGTATCAATATCTTCGCTGACTTCTACATTTTCTAAATAGTCTAAAAGTGAAGAGCCTTTGTACCAATCTGTCTTTTCGGATTTGTCCACAATATTATCTCCATGAAAAGCAGAAATAGGAAAGTACTGGATGTTTTTCAGGCCTAATCTTTCTGCAACTTCAGTATAATCAGATTTAATTTTATTAAAAACTTCTTCGGAATAATCTACCAGATCCATTTTATTAATGGCAACGACAACGTGTTTCATCTTCAAAAGAGAAGCGATGATGGAATGTCTTCTGGTTTGCTCAATAACGCCTTGCCTTGCATCAATGAGAATAATAATCAGCTGAGAATTGGAAGCACCCGTAATCATATTTCTTGTATATTGTACATGTCCCGGAGCATCTGCAATTATAAATTTTCTTTTCGGAGTTGAAAAGTAACGGTATGCAACGTCAATCGTTATTCCCTGTTCGCGTTCTGCACGCAAACCATCCGTAAGAATTGCAAGATCAATCCCATCGGAATTTTTATTTTTTGATTGTTTTTCCAACGCTTCAAGCTGGTCAACAAGAATACTTTTGCTGTCGTATAAAAGTCTGCCGATCAGTGTGCTTTTTCCGTCGTCTACACTTCCTGCAGTGATAAATCTTAATATATCCACGTTTTTCAATATGTATAATTAGTAATATGTAATTAGTCATTTTTAAGGAAATGCTAATTATTAATTGCTTTGCTGGTTAAAAATATCCTCCTTTTTTGCGGTCTTCCATTGCGGCTTCTGTTACTTTGTCGTCAATTCTTGTTTCGCCGCGTTCGGAAATTCGGGAAGCTGTAATTTCATTCACAACTTCATCAAGAGATTCTGCTGAACTTTCTACAGCAGCGGTACAAGTCATATCTCCCACTGTTCTGTAACGAACTTTTTTGTTGACTATAGTATCATTTTCATCAATTTGAATGAAATCGGAAACTGCAATTAGTTGCCCTTCAAATTCAATGACATCACGATTATGTGAAAAATAAATAGAAGGAAGTGCAATGTTTTCTTTTTTAATATAATTCCAGACATCGAGTTCTGTCCAGTTGGAAATCGGAAAAACGCGGACATTTTCACCTTTGCTGATTTTTCCGTTATAAATATTCCAGAGTTCGGGACGCTGAAGTTTCGGATCCCATTGCCCAAATTCGTCGCGAACAGAGAAAAATCTTTCTTTTGCGCGTGCTTTTTCTTCATCTCTTCTTGCACCGCCGATACAAGCATCAAATTCAAACTCTTCAATAGTATCTAGAAGAGTGTGGGTCTGCAGCCAGTTTCGGGAAGCAAATTTGCCTTTTGGTTCGGTAAGATTTTTAGCTTTTATCGTATCTTCTACTTTTCTTACAATCAGCTCTGCGCCAATTTCTTTTGCCATCTGGTCACGAAATTGTAAAGCTTCCGGGAAATTGTGCCCGGTATCGATATGAACCAACGGGAAAGGGATTTTCATCGGAGCAAAAGCTTTCATAGCAAGATGAACCAAAGTAATCGAATCTTTTCCGCCACTGAAAAGCAAAGCCGGTTTTTCAAACTGCGCAGCAACTTCTCTCATGATATAGATACTCTCTGCTTCCAGCTGTTCAAGATAATTGAGTTTATGTTTATTCATTTTTTACTGAATGAGATTTTTATTTTTTATGAATGAAGCCCGCACTCTTTATGCGATTCTTCCCACCACCATCTTCCTGCTCTTGGATTTTCCCCAGGCTCGATTGCTCTTGTACAAGGAGCGCAGCCGACACTGATATATCCTTTCTTATGCAATGGCAAATCCTGAACTTTATTTTCTTCAATATATTTCAGAACCTGTTCATAGTTCCAGTGAATTAATGGGTTGAATTTGTATAATTTCCTGTTTTCGTCCCATTCGAGAATTTTCATGCTTTCGCGATTTTCGGACTGTTCGGAACGTAGACCTGTGATCCAGATTTTTGCCCCTTCTAAAGCACGGTTCAGTGGTTTTACTTTGCGTATAAAGCAGCATTCTTTCCTGTTTTCAACGGAATGATAGAAGGCATTTATTCCCTTTTCGTTTACGTATTTTTCTACATCTTGCGACTCGGGAAAGTAGACCTGCGTTTTGATTTTGTATCGTGAATTATTTTTAGAAAGCAAGTCATAATGCTCATAAAAAAGTCTTCCTGTATCTAATGTAAATACTTTTACTGGGAAATTATTTTTGAAAATCATATCAGTAATCACCTGGTCTTCCTGGCCAAGAGACGTAGAAAAAACTGTGGCATCAGGAGATTTTTCTGATACGAAGCGTAAAGCATCTTCAAGTGAAAGATTTTCGAGTTCCTGAATTTCTTTTTCCGAAAACATTTGCATAATTTATCCCGCAAATTTCCGATAAAAATATTATTCTACCAAACAAGTAGAGTTTGTATTTGAGAAATTGCGATTTTTACAAATTTACAAAGAAAATGGAGGGATTCTCTTTTTTCTCTTTTTTTCATGACAAGACTTTTGTCATGAAAACTGGTTTCTTAGAATGCTTTAAAAAGACTTTAATTGTCTGCAAGATCAAGCAGGGTTTTGGTTTCAAGAATATTGAGGGAAGCATCACG
>DAMDNI010000081.1:2742-11563 GCA_032083825.1 Bergeyella sp.
CGCAATGGTCTTCGTTGCAGTTTTCACATTTTTCATAGAAATTAAGGCTTACACAAGGCAAAAGCGCAATAGGACCATTTACAAGGCGAATAATTTTTGCAAGAGTGACATTTTCAGGGTTTTGTTTCAGGAAATATCCACCTCCTTTCCCTTTCTTGCTGTCCAGAATATCAGCTTTTTTTAGATGAAGAAGTATGTTTTCTAAAAACTTCAGCGGGATTTTTTTGATTTCCGAAATATCAGAAATCAACAAAGGACCTTTATCCCGGTGTTCAACGAGATACGAAAGTGCCTTGAATGCGTATTGAGATTTTTTGGAAAGCATTTTACAAAAATAATAAAGTTTTCAGAATTTTTGTGTTTATCAAAAATCGTTTTATATTTTTGGAATCTTTATAAATAACATATGAAAGCATATCTGAGCTATCTCCGGATTTTTTCTACTTTTTCGGTGATCGTTCTCCATGTTGCTGCGATATATGTCATGAGATTCGAAAAATATCCTTTAACAATCTGGAAAATTTCGAATATGATTGACAGTAGTGTCCGTTTTTGTGTGCCGGTTTTCTTAATGATTTCCGGAGCGTTGCTTTTAAATAAAGAAGAAAATCTTTCATTTTTCCTAAAAAGGAGATTTAAAAGGATTGTGATTCCGTTTCTGTTTTGGTGGCTGGTTTATTTCTTTTATAATTATTGGGATTTTATAAGGTCAGAAAGTTTCGTCAGTATTTTGGCAAAAGCTTATTTCGGATTTATGAGAGGGATTTCTTATCATTTTTGGTATGTATATTTGATCTTGGGATTGTACCTTTTTGTTCCTGTTTTGAGGAGGTGGACGGTAAGAGCGAGTAAAAATGAACTGCATTATTTTTTGGGCATTTGGCTTTTGACACTTTTTATTAACCCCGAAAATCCGTATTTTCCGAAAATTGAACTGATGTATTTCAGCAAGTATATCGGGTATTTAGTTTTGGGATTTTATATTTCTGAATTAAAAATCCAATCTGTTTTTAGAACCAGGATTATTGCTTTGGTTTTTTTTATATCAGGGGTTTTGCTGACATATTTTCTGACTCTTCATTACACGGCCGAACAATATAAATTTGATCGTTTTTTCTATGAATATCTTTCGCCAACTGTAATGCTGACGGCTATTGGTATTTTTTTGTTTTTCAAAACACTGGATTTCAGGGCTAATCATATCAGTATTTTGATTGATAAAAATACATTTGGGATTTATCTCGTTCATTTGCTAATTTTAGAAATCATAGTTAGTTTTACTGTCAGATTTGAATTTTTAAATAACCCATTTTTATTTTTTTTATACGTTGTTATTATTTCTTTATTGGTGTTTTGGCTTTCTTATTTTTGCATTCTACTACTTTCAAAAGTCCCATTTTTGAAAAAAATTGTTACTTAAATTAAAACAAATTATGTTCAGCAAACACGAAGCGCAACAGCTAAAAAAAGAATTTTGGACAGCATTCGGGAAAAGTTTTCCGAGAAAATGGATGCTGTATGATACCAAAATCAAAGATTTTTCTTTCAAATTTCTTGCGGATAATAAGAGAGCTGAAGTTTCATTGGATATTGAGATGAATGATGAGCTTTTCCGAAATGCCTATTACGAAAAGATATGGTCTTTAGAATCTTTGCTGGAAGAGAATATAGGAGAATTCTATAAAGATGAATTCTACAGATTGGAAAACGGTAAAATTATCGCAAGAATCTGGGTAGAAAAACATGGGGTCTCTATTTTCAACAAAAATACATGGCAGGAGATATTTGTCTTTTTCGTTCAGAAAATGGATGGTTTTGAACGGTTTTATTACGAATACGAAGATTTTATAAAAGATATTTAGATTATCTGCTAAAAAATATTTATTTTTAATGAAAATTTAAAAATGAAGTATTCCCGCCGGCAATGGCTGAAAACCACTTTGGCCGGAACCTCCGCTCTCGCATTTTCTCCGCTTGATATTCTCGCAAAAGAGACACCGAATATCAGAGCTCTTGCAGATACCAATCCGATAAGGCTTTGTTTTAACGAAAACCCTTTTGGAGTCTCTCCGAAAGCAATTCAGGCAATGGTGGAAAATCTTCAGTATTCTTCGCAATACAGCTTTAATCTTACCAATGAGCTCAAGAAAAAAATCGCGGAAACCAATCTTTTGCAGCCCGAAAATATTCTTACTGCAGCAGGGTCTTCGCTGATTTTGGAAATGGTTGCGATTTTCGCCTCTGAAAAAAACGGGCACTTCATTTATCCTGAGCCTTCTTTTACTGTTTTTTCAGGAATTTCTGAATATTTAGGGATGAATAAAACAATTGTTCCGCTGGATAATCAGAAAAAAATTGATCTTCCTAAAATGGAAAAAGCCTTGCAGAAAAATACAAGATTGATATACCTGTGCAATCCGAATAATCCAACGGGAAACCTGCTTTCAAAAGAATCTGTTCTTACTTTTCTTAAAAATATTCCTGACCATGTAATTGTGCTTTTAGACGAAGCTTATATTGAGTTTGCTGGGCAGGATTCACTTTCATCTTATGTCAATCAATTTAAGAATCTGATTATTACCAGAACATTTTCGAAAATTTATGGTTTGGCAGGCGCAAGGTTCGGATATGCAATGGCGCATCCGGAATTGATAAAAAATGTAGAAAAGCTCAAAAGCTGGAGTGGCAGCGAAGTCAGTGTTGTTACAGGATACGCAGCAATGGCAGCTCTTGACGATACTGGCTTTGTACAAAAAGTGATCAAAAATAACCAGGAAGCAAAAGCGTTATTGGTAAACGAATTCCGGAAACAGAATATTGAGGTTATTCCTTCCTCTGCAAATTTTCTTTATTTTTCATTAAAAAATTATCGGGAAGATTACTTTCAAAAGCTGAAGTCCGCGAATATTCTTGGTGGGAAAACCTATGAAGAAAACGGGAAATGGACGAGAATCAGCTTAGGCAAAATTTCTGAAATGGAAAAATACTTGCAGTCTGTTTTCGGCTGATTATATTCATAATTATATAAGGTTTGTTTCTTTCGGGTTTACAGGCAAATTTCGTAAATTTGTTTCGTTAAAATTTTAAATAATCAAATACTTATAAAAATGTCAAAAAAAGCAATACTTGCTATTTTGGATGGCTGGGGATTAGGTAAAGATCCTAAAGTTTCAGCAATCGATCAAGCAAATACACCGTTCATAGATTCGTGTTACCAAAAGTTTCCTCATACAACTTTGGAAGCAAGCGGTCTTGCAGTAGGACTTCCGGCAGGACAAATGGGAAATTCCGAAGTCGGGCACATGAATCTTGGAGCAGGAAGAGTGGTTTATCAGAATCTTGTGAAGCTGAATATGGCAGTGGAAAATGCGACACTCGGAAAAGAAAATGTAATTACACAGGCATTTGAATACGCTTTTAAAAATAATAAAAACATTCACTTTATCGGGCTTTGTTCTGATGGAGGAGTACATTCTCACATCAACCACCTTAAAGGCTTGCTTACAGCCGCAAAAGAATACGGATTCAATGATAAAGTATATGTGCACGCATTTACAGACGGAAGAGACTGCGATCCGCTTTCCGGAAAAGTATTCATCAAAGATTTGCTGAATCACATGGCATCATCAGTCGGCGAGCTCGCAACTGTTGTCGGAAGATATTATGCGATGGACAGAGACAAAAGATGGGAACGTGTAAAACTGGCTTACGATGCTTTGACAAAAGGTGTTGGTATCCAATCTCACAATGTTTTGGAATCTATTCAGAATTCTTATGATGAAAACGTAACGGACGAATTCATTAAACCTATTATTTGCTTAAAAGAAAGCAATCTGCCGGTTGCGAAAATCGAAGATGAAGATGTGGTTTTCTGTTTTAACTTCAGAACAGACAGAGGTCGTGAAATTACAGAAGTTCTTTCGCAGCAGGATTTCCCGGATTATGATATGCACCACAAAAATCTCTATTATGTTACACTGACGAATTATGATAAAGATTTTAAAAATGTGAAAGTCGTTTTTGATGAAGAAGTTTTAGAAAATACTTTAGGCGAAGTTTTGGAAAGAAACGGGAAATCCCAGATCAGAACAGCAGAAACCGAAAAATATCCGCATGTGACTTTCTTCTTTTCCGGAGGCCGTGAAGATCCTTTCATGCATGAAAAAAGAATTTTGTGTCCAAGCCCGAAAGATGTTCCGACCTATGATCTTAAGCCCGAAATGTCAGCTTACGATATTACCAATAACATCGTTCCTGAAATTGAAAATGAAACCGCAGATTTTATCTGTCTGAATTTCGCCAATACCGATATGGTTGGTCATACCGGAGTTTTCGAAGCGGCAGTAAAAGCAGCAGAAACGGTAGATAAATGTATTGAAAAAGTAGCAACTGCAGCTTATGAACATGGCTATACCGTTTTCATTTTGGCAGACCATGGAAATTCTGATGTGATGAAAAATCCTGACGGAAGCCCCAATACACAGCATTCCACCAACCTTGTTCCGCTAATTGTAATGGATAAGGACAGAACATGGAACCTGAAACCTGGAAAACTAGGCGATGTTGCCCCTTCAATTTTAACAGCAATGGGACTTGATATTCCTGAAGTTATGACAGGAAATATCTTAGTTTCTTAAATAATATTTTAATAAATATCAGAAACCGGAAATTCGTTTTCCGGTTTTTTATTTTAAAATGTTATGCTGGGAATAATATTTAATTAACTTTGCGCAATATCCTTTAATATGAAACAACTCCTCACCAAAATAGATGTTATGAACACGATCGGGAAAAAGATGGACAGCTTTATCAGCAGCTATCTTACTCCTATTGAAAAAATATGGCAGCCTTCGGATTTTCTTCCGGACAGCTCCAAAGATACTTTCAAAGACGAACTGGATGAACTTCGAGAATTTGCGCACGAAATGCCTTATGATTTATTTGTAACTTTAATTGGAGATTGCATTACCGAAGAAGCGCTTCCGACTTACGAATCCTGGATTATGTCTATTGATGGTGTCAGTCAGGTTGAAAAAGACAACGGCTGGGTCAAATGGACAAGAGCCTGGACTGCAGAAGAAAACCGTCACGGAGATCTTTTAGGAAAATACCTTTATCTGTGCGGAAGAGTAAACATGCGTGAAATGGAGGTGACCACACAATATTTAATCAATGATGGATTTGATATTGATACAGGAACTGATCCTTACAAAAATTTCGTTTACACAAGTTTTCAGGAAACCGCAACCAATATCTCGCACAGAAGGGTAGGAACAATGGCAAAGCAAAGTGGAAACAAAAAACTGGCTCAGATGTGCGGTGTAATTGCGGCTGATGAGGCACGCCATGCAAAAGCATACAAAAATTTCGTAGCAGAAATTTTTGATATGGATCCTTCGGAAATGATGATCGCTTTTGAAAAAATGATGAAAAGTAAAATCGTAATGCCGGCGCATTTAATGCGCGAATCCGGGCAGAAAGCGGGCGAACTTTGGGAACATTTTTCAGATGCAGCCCAGCGTTGTATGGTTTATACAGCTCAGGATTATATCAATATTTTAAAAGATTTACTTGTAGAATGGAAGATTGAAACCATCTCAGGTCTTAACGATTCCGCAGACAGAGCGAGAGAATATTTATTGAAATTACCAGATCGCCTTCAGAGAATTACTGACAGAATTCAAACTCCGCAATTGCCTTATAATTTTAAATGGGTAAAATCTTAAAAAAAGCAATGACTGATTCCGAATCAGTCATTTTTATTTTATCAAAATAATTATCTTTGCAGAATCTTAAAATTCATATAAATGATTAAAAGCAATAAAAAACTCGCCATTGATTTTGACGGAACCGTTGTTGACGACGCCTATCCCGGAATTGGCAAAGCTAAGACTTTTGCTTTCGAAACGTTAAAAAAGCTTCAGTCAGAAGGATACAGGCTTATTCTGTGGACTTACAGACATGGGCAGTCTTTGCAGGACGCAATAGAATTCTGCAGAAAAAACGGTTTAGAATTTTATGCTGTAAATTCCAGTTTTGAAGGTGAAGTTTTTGATTCCGAAACGCAGTCCAGAAAAATAGATGCTGATCTTTTCATTGATGACAGGAATTTAGGAGGATTTCCCGGCTGGGGCGAAATTTATAACATCATCAACGAAAGAATCGAATTCCGTGTTGATGGAGGCGAAGTTCTGGCTTATTCCAAACTGAAAAAAGAAAAGAAAAAAGGACTTTTTTGGTAAACTTTATTCTTTAAAAAAGTAAAATGTATCCATAAAGATTACTAATACATTATACATTAATACGTAAATACAAAAAATTGATACAATTAAAATCACTCGAAGAACTCTATCTGATGCGTGAAGCTGCCCAATTGGTTTCTAAAACCCTGGGAATCATTGCTAAAGAAATCAAACCCGGAGTTACTACAAAATATTTAGACAAACTGGCGTATGATTTTATCAAAGATCACGGTGCCGAGCCTGCTTTTTTAGGATATGGCGGTTTTCCGAACTCTCTTTGTATGTCACCGAATGAAGAGGTTGTTCACGGTATTCCGAATGATAAACCGTTGGAAGATGGAGATATCATTTCCGTAGACTGCGGAACTTATATGAATGGTTTTGTCGGTGATCATGCTTATACTTTTGAAGTAGGTGAAGTAGATCCCGAGATTAAAAAGCTTCTTAAAATTACCAAAGAATCTTTATATAAAGGAATCGAGCAATGTGTTCGCGGGAAGAGAGTAGGCGATATTTCCAATGCCATTCAGGAATATTGCGAAAAAGAAGGCTATGGTATTGTTCGTGAATTGGTAGGACACGGTGTAGGGAAAGTGATGCATGAAGATCCGCAGGTTCCCAACTATGGCAGAAAAGGAAGCGGAAAAGTTCTGAAAGACGGGATCTGCCTTGCCATCGAACCTATGGTCAATCTCGGAACTGAAAGAGTGAAATTCCATAATGACGGTTGGACAGTTACAACACTGGACAAAAAACCTTCCGCACATTTTGAGCATGATGTAACCATTATCAACGGGAAACCGGTTTTGCTTTCTACTTATAAATATATTTATGAAGCTTTGGGAATCCAGAGCAATGAAGAAGATGCTTTCCAGTATGACTGGTAATTTTGTTTGAATTTCATTTTGAAAAAAGCAGCCAAATTTTTACTAAATAAAATTCCGAGACCATTGCTTATTCAGCTAAGCATTTGGGCAAGGCCGCTTATTTATCTTTTTTTCAAAGGAACTCAGTTCACAGATCCAATTGACGGAAAATCTTACCGCAAATTTTTACCATACGGTTACGGGAAACAGCGGGAAAATGCACTTTCTCCGGGAACTTTATCTTTAGAAAGGCATCGTCAGATGTGGCTGTATCTGAAAAATGAAACAAAATTTTTCACAGAAAATTTTAAAGTCCTTCATATCGCCCCTGAACAGGAGTTTCTCCGAAGATTTAAGAAGATGAAAAATCTGGATTATATCTCAGCCGATTTGTTTTCGCCAATTGTTGATATAAAAGCAGATATTCTTGATTTGCCGTTTTCAGACGAAGAATTTGATGTTGTCATTTGCAATCATGTATTAGAACATATCGAAAACGACGGCAAAGCAATGTCAGAGCTTTTTCGGGTGATGAAAAAAGGAGGCTGGGGAATTTTTCAGGTTCCTATGAAAAACACTCTGGATAAAACGTACGAAGATTTTTCCATTAAAGATCCAAAAGAAAGACAGAAACATTTCGGGCAATATGATCACGTCCGCTGGTACGGAATGGATTATTTTAACCGTTTGAAAAAAGCCGGTTTTGAAACCGAAATCAATTATTATTCCCAAAACTTTTCGGATGAAGAAATAAGGAAATATGCCTTAAACAAAAACGAAATTCTGCCTGTGGTTTTCAAAAAGTAAAAATTAAACAGATTTAGGTATCATTATGATAAAAATCTTCTTATAAGCAAGTTGCAGATTTGAGAAGATTCATTATATTTGCAACACGAAAAAATTTAGCAATGGCAAACCCAATAAAAGGAAAAATTTCACAAATTATCGGTCCCGTTATCGACGTTGTATTTACAGAAGTAGAAGAGCTTCCAAAAATTTATGATGCTTTGGAACTTACCAAAGAAAACGGAGAAAAAGTAGTTCTTGAAGTTGAGCAGCATATCGGAGAAGATACCGTAAGATGTATTTCGATGGATGCTACTGATGGTCTTAAAAGAGGCCAGGAAGTTTCAGGACAGGGGAAACAAATCACAATGCCAATTGGCGAAGCGGTGAACGGAAGATTGTTCAACGTTGTAGGTGATGCAATTGATGGTCTTCATAATTTACCAAAAGAAGGTGGTTTGCCAATCCACAGAGAAGCTCCGAAATTCGACCAGCTTTCTACCTCTGCGGAAGTGTTATATACCGGTATTAAAGTAATCGACCTTATCGAGCCTTACGCAAAAGGAGGAAAAATCGGGTTGTTCGGTGGTGCTGGTGTAGGAAAAACAGTATTGATTCAGGAATTGATCAACAATATTGCAAAAGGACACGGCGGTCTTTCAGTTTTTGCCGGAGTAGGTGAAAGAACGAGAGAAGGAAATGACCTTTTGAGAGAGATGTTGGAATCCGGAATTATCAAATATGGTGATGATTTTATGCATTCTATGGAAAATGGAGGATGGGATCTTTCTAAAGTTGACACAGAGTTGATGAAAGAATCCAAAGCAGCCTTCGTTTTCGGACAAATGAACGAGCCTCCTGGTGCAAGAGCAAGAGTAGCACTTTCCGGTCTTACTTTAGCAGAATATTACAGAGATGGCGATGGAG